>NZ_JBEZXE010000024.1:0-120609 GCF_040637885.1 Kitasatospora sp. NPDC028055
GGTCTGAAAATCACCCGTCACGCCCCTCTCCGCACCCACCCCCTCCACCGCCCCCTCCCGCAGCGCGTCCCTCTCGCCTGGGTCGGGTGAGGGGGGAGGGGGGTGGTGGGGGTGGGTGGGGTGGTGCTGGGGGGTGGGTTGGTGGGGGTTCGGGATACTGGGGGTATGAGGCTGACCGAGTTCTGGCGACGGATGTATGCGCACTTCGGGGAGGGGTACGCGGAGTCGTTCGCGGCGGATCATGTGATGAGTGAGTTGGGTGGGCGGACGGTGCGCCAGGCGTTGGAGGCGGGGTGGGAGGCCAAGGACGTGTGGCGGGTGGTGTGTGAGACCCAGGGGGTTTCGGCGCAGTTGCGCTGACGGGTGGTGGGACAGACTGTCGGGGTGACTACGAGCGGAGAGCAGAGGGGCCGGGGCGAACCGGTGCGGGGTGGCGAGGGGGAGCGGTCGTGGGGTGGGATGCCGCCCTGGTTGCCGCGGGCGATGGTGCTGTTCCTGGTGCTGGTGGGGGTGTTCCAGCTCGCGGACTGGGCGTTCCGGCAGTTGATCGACCTGTTCGTGATGCTGCTGGTGGCGTTCTTCCTGTCGTTGGCGCTGGAGCCGGCGGTGGACCGGATGGCGGCGCGGGGGGTGCGCCGGGGGGTGGGGACCTTCCTGGTGTTCGTCGCGGTCGGGGTCGCGGTGGTGGGGTTCCTGGCGGCGCTGGGCACCTTGTTGGTGGATCAGGTGGCGAAGATCGCGGGGGACCTGCCGCACCTGGTGGACAACCTGATCGGCTGGGTCAACCGGACGTTCCACCAGGAGCTGTCGCTGGGGGAGCTGCAGAAGCGGCTGTTGAAGGACTCGGGGACGCTGGAGAACTACGTCCAGCAGGCCGCCGACAACGTCTGGGGGGTGTCCTCCACCCTGCTCGGGGGGCTGTTCCAGGCCTTCACGGTGGGGCTGTTCACGTTCTACTTCACCGCCGAGGGGCCGCGGGTCCGCCGGACGGTCTGTTCGCTGCTGCCGCCCGCCAAGCAGGGCGAGGTGCTGCGGGCCTGGGAGATCGCGCTGGCCAAGACCGGCGGCTACCTGTACTCGCGGGCGGTGCTGGCGGTGGTGTCGGCGGCCGGGCACTGGGTGATGTTCGCGCTGATCGACCTGCCGTACTCGGTGGCGCTGGCGATCTGGGTGGGCGTCATGTCGCAGTTCGTGCCGACCATCGGGACGTACCTGGCGGGTGCGCTGCCGGTGCTGGTGGCGCTCACCGTGGAGCCGGTGGACGCGCTGTGGGTGCTGGTGTTCACGGTGGTCTACCAGCAGGTCGAGAACTACGTGCTGCACCCGAGGATCACCGCCCGGACGGTGGACGTGCACCCGGCGGTGGCCTTCGGGGCGGTGATCGCGGGGGCGGCGCTGCTGGGCGCGGTGGGCGCGCTGATCGCGATCCCGGCGGCGGCGACCCTGCAGGGCTTCGTCGGGACGTACGTGCGGCGGTACGAGGTGGCCACCGACCCGCGGATCGACCGGGGGGAGCAGCGGCGGGCCCGGCGGGAGCTGCGCCGGGAGGCGGCGCGGCGGCTGCGGCGGATGGTCGGCGGCGACGGGGGATGACGGTCGGCGGGGCGGGTGGTCGGGAGGGATCCGGCGGCCCGCCCCGCGGTGTGTTCGGATCTGCCGGGGCTTGAATCGAACAGATGTTCCTTTGTACTCTCCGGCGTGGAGTTTTCCACAGGGCGAGCCGGGTGGGGCTCGTTTGTCAGTGGGACGCGCTAGCGTCGAGGACGATGAAGCGCACAGCACAGAACCCGAGGGAAAAAGCCATGGCAGGTACGGACAAGGAGAAGGCCCTCGAGGCCGCGCTCGCCCAGATCGAGCGGCAGTTCGGCAAGGGCTCGGTGATGCGCCTCGGTGAGAAGGCCAACGAGCCGGTCGAGGTGATCTCCACCGGGTCGACGGCCCTGGACGTCGCCCTCGGTGTCGGCGGCATCCCGCGCGGCCGGGTGGTCGAGATCTACGGCCCCGAGTCCTCCGGTAAGACCACCCTGACGCTGCACCTGGCCGCCAACGCCCAGCGGGCCGGCGGCACGGTCGCCTTCGTCGACGCGGAGCACGCGCTCGACCCGGAGTACGCCAAGAAGCTCGGCGTGGACACCGACGCCCTGCTGGTCAGCCAGCCGGACACCGGTGAGCAGGCCCTGGAGATCACCGACATGCTGATCCGCTCCGGCGCGATCGACCTGGTGATCATCGACTCGGTCGCGGCCCTCGTCCCGCGCGCCGAGATCGAGGGCGAGATGGGCGACTCGCACGTCGGTCTGCAGGCCCGTCTGATGAGCCAGGCGCTGCGCAAGATCGCCGGTGCGCTGAACCAGTCGAACACCACCGCGATCTTCATCAACCAGCTGCGCGAGAAGATCGGCGTCATGTTCGGCTCGCCGGAGACCACGACCGGTGGCCGGGCGTTGAAGTTCTACGCCTCGGTTCGGCTGGACATCCGCCGCATCGAGACCCTCAAGGACGGCACCGAGGCGGTCGGCAACCGCACCCGCGTCAAGGTCGTCAAGAACAAGGTCGCCGCGCCGTTCAAGCAGGCCGAGTTCGACATCCTCTACGGCATCGGCATCAGCCGCGAGGGCGGCCTGATCGACATGGGCGTCGAGCACGGCTTCATCCGCAAGTCCGGCGCCTGGTACACCTACGAGGGCGACCAGCTGGGCCAGGGCAAGGAGAACGCCCGTAACTTCCTGCGGGACAACCCGCAGCTCGCCGACGAGATCGAGCGGAAGATCAAGGGCAAGCTCGGCATCGGCCCGAAGACCGAGGAGCCGGCCGAGGGTGAGCCGGAGACCGCGGCTGCCGACGGCGCGGCCAAGCCGATCACCGCGACCGCCGCCAAGACGGCCGCGGCGAAGAAGACGGCGGCTGCCAAGGCCTGAGCCGTTGATGCAGTACGACATGGTGGGCGGCGGCCCGGCGGACCCCGAGGGCGACGACTTCGGCCCGCCGGACTGGTTCGCTGCGGTCGCCGAGGAGCCCGAGCCGGAGTTCGACCGGGCTCCGGTCCGGGCGGTGCGCGGCCCGGAGCCGGCGGAGCCCTCGGTCGAGGCGCTCGGGCTGGTCGCCGCCTCCGAGCTGCCCACCGGCCGGCGCCGGCGCCGCTCGGCGTTGGCGGCCGAGGAGTCGGGTGCTGCCGGCGAGTGGCGTGGGGCCGGGGCGGCCGGTCACGGGGGTGCGGCCGCCCCGCCCGCCCGCTCGCGCCGGGCCCGGCGCGGCGAACGCTCCGACCAGGGCCTGCCGGCGGAGGAGAAGGGCACCGCCCGCGGCTCCCGCAAGCGGGCCGAGGAGCAGACCGATCCGGAGACCCGCGCCCGGGACATCTGCCTGCGACTGCTCACCGGCGCCGCCAAGAGCCGCAAGCAACTCGCCGACGCGCTGCGCAAGCGGGAGATCCCGGAGGACGTCGCCGAGCAGGTGCTCACCCGGCTGGAAGAGGTCGGGCTGATCGACGACGCGGCCTTCGCCGCGGCCTGGGTGGAGTCCCGGCACGCCGTCCGGGGCCTGTCCCGGCGGGCGCTGGCCCAGGAGCTGCGGACCAAGGGCGTCGCCGCCGACCTGGTCGAGCAGGCCCTCGTCCAGGTCGACCACGACGACGAGACGGACGCGGCCCGGGCGCTGGTCGAGCGCAAGCTGCGGTCCACCCGCGGCTTGGACCCGCAGGTCCGCACCCGGCGGCTGGTCGGCGTGCTGGCCCGGCGCGGCTACTCCGAGGGCCTGGCCTTCCGGGTGGTGCGCGCCGCGCTGGAGGAGGAGGCCGCAGAGCCGGCGGGACCCGAGTGGGAGTAGCGGCGGTTCGCTCTCTTGGCCCGGACCAGGCCGAGTCTTGACCCTTTCGTGACCCGCACCTAGCCTCGCACGCATGAGGATCTCGGCGGGCACCGCTATCGGTGGCTCCCTGGTGCCGATCGTCGGGTCGGCCGTCGCCGTCCTGCTGGTGGTCGCGGTGCTGGTCGTCCTGGTGGTCAGGCGCGCACAGGCCGCCCGGCGGCAGGTGCTGGCCGAGGGGGAGCGCCGCCGGGCCGAACTCGCCCGGCGCGAGGATGACTTGGCCGAGGAGCTCCGTCGGCTGCGCCGGCGCGAGGACGAACTGGCCGCGCGCTCGGCCGAGTTGGAGCGCGCACGGGGCGAGGTCGAGGCGCTCGCGGCCCGCCGGGCGGCGGCCCTGGAGCACGCCGCCGGGCTCTCCGCCGAGCAGGCGCACGCCCAACTGCTGCGCGAGGCCGAGGAGTCGGCCCGGCGGGAGGCGGCCGTCACGGTCCGGGAGATCGAGCGCGGGGCCAAGGAGGAGGGCGAGCGCCGGGCCCGGTCCATCCTGGCCGGGGCGATCCAGCGGCTGGCCTCGGAACAGACCGCGGAGAGCGCCGTCACCGTCCTCCGGCTGCCGGGCGAGGAGATGAAGGGCCGGATCATCGGCCGCGAGGGCCGCAACATCCGCGCCTTCGAGGCGGTCACCGGCGTCAATCTGATCATCGACGACACCCCGGCCTCGGTGCAGCTGTCCTGCTTCGACCCGGTCCGCCGGGAGGCCGCCCGGCTCACCCTGGAGCAGCTGGTCGAGGACGGCCGGATCCAGCCGAGCCGGATCGAGCACGTCCACGAGCGCAGCCGGGCGGAGGTCGAGCAGCGCTGCGTCCGGGCCGGCGAGGACGCCCTGCTGGACGCCCGGATCGGCGGACTCCACCCCGAACTCGTCCGCACCCTGGGCTCCCTGCGCTACCGCGCCTCCTACGGGCAGAACGTGCTCGGCCACCTGCTGGAGTCCGCGCACCTGGCCGGGATGATGGCCGCCGAGCTGGGGGTGGACCCGGAGCCGGTGCGCCGGGCGGCGCTGCTGCACGACATCGGCAAGGCGCTCACCCACGAGGTCGAGGGCAGCCACGCGGCGGTCGGCGCGGACTTCGCCCGGCGGCACGGGGAGTCCCCCGAGGTGGTGCACGCGATCGCCGCCCACCACGGCGAGGTGGAGCCCCGCACGGTGACCGCCGTGCTGACCCAGGCCGCGGACGCCTGCTCGGGCGGACGGCCGGGGGCGCGCAAGGAGTCGCTGGAGCTGTACGTACGGCGGCTGGCCCGGCTGGAGGAGATCGCCCGTTCGCACGCCGGGGTGGCCGAGGTGTACGCGATGCAGGCCGGGCGCGAGGTGCGGGTGATGGTCCGGCCGGACACGGTGGACGACCTCGGGGCGGAGCTGATCGCCCGGGAGGTGGCCCGGCAGGTCTCGGCGGAGCTGACCTACCCGGGCCAGATCCGGGTGACGGTGGTCCGGGAGAGCCGGGCCACGGCGGTGGCCGGTTAGCTGGCCGAGTCGACCTGCTGGGGTTCGGGCTCCGGTGCCGTCCCGGGCTGGGGTTCGGGCTCGGGCTCGGGCGGGCCGGCGATCGGGGCCGGGCCGCCGCGGGCGCGGTCGGCGAGGGCCAGGAGGTCCTCGGCGGCGGCGCCCTGGGTGACGCCGACCAGGTGCCCGTCCGGACGGATCAGCAGGACGGTGTGCGGCCCGGCGCCCGGGTACTCCTCGGTGACCAGCACCTCGGCGGGCACCGGCAGCGCGGCGGCGACCTCGGCGAGCCGGGGCATCAGGCCGGCGCCCAGCCAGTGCTCGGTCGACCAGACGGCGGTGCCGGGGGCGACCAGCAGCAGCAGGAAGGTGGCGCCCAGCCGGGAGTGCAGGTGGTCCGGGGTGCCGTCGGCGGCCAGTACCGGGAGGTCCGGGACGAGTACGCCGGGGGCGGTGGCGGGCAGCAGTTCGCTGAGCGAGGTGGTGCTGCGGGCGCCGCGCTGGACCGGGACCCTCCCGGGGACGCCGGAGGGCGCCGCCGGGTAGGCGGGGGCGCCGCCGAAGCGGCCGGTGCCCAGCTGGCCGTCGGCGAGCATCGGGGCGTGCTTGCGGAAGCCGCCGACCAGCAGCGAGCGGCGGGTCTGCTGCCAGCCGCGCAGCGGGCGCAGCAGCGGCATCGCCTGGTCGACGGCGCGCAGCCGGGCGCCGACCGCGCCGCGCCGTTCGGCCTCGTAGCCGTCCAGCAGCGAGCCGCCGGGCTGGGGGCCGCCGGAGTGGAGGTGCCAGGCGAGGGCGAGCCGCCAGGCGAGGTTGTCGGCGTCGCGCAGCCCGTCGGCGAGGTTCTGCATGCCGAGGGCGCCGTGCAGGTGGGCGGCGTCGCCGGCGAGGAAGCAGCGGCCGTTGCGGAAGCGGGCGGCGAGGCGCTGCTGGGCGGTGTGGTCGGCGGCGGCGAGCAGCTCGTAGCGGGGGAGTTCGCCGCACCAGCCGGTGAGGGTGGCGGTGACCCGGGTGAGCAGGGTGTCGCCGGTGACGATGCCGGGCCAGGTGGCGTGCGGGTCGACCTGTTCGGTGGGGGCGGGGCGGCCGGGGGGCAGGCGCCAGTCGATCCGCCAGACGCCGTCGGGCAGCGGGCGGGCGGTGGCCTCGCGGTCGCCGCGCCACGGGGGTTCGCGGTGCAGCCGGGCGCCGTCGAAGGGCAGGTCGACCCGGACGGTGGCGATGGCGTTGCGGTCGACCGCGGGGCGGCCGGGGAAGCGGATCTTCAACAGCTTGCGGACGGCGGACCGGGCGCCGTCGCAGCCGACCAGGTGGCTGCCGCGCCACCAGGTGCTGGAGCCGTCCTGGGTGCCGTGGGTGCGGACGCTGACCCCGTCGCGGTCCTGTTCGAGTTCGACCACCCGGTTCAGCGGGACCAGCCGGACCAGCGGGGTGCCGGTCAGGGCGTCCCGCAGGCCGCGCTGGAGGCGGTGCTGGGGGAGGTGGAAGGTGGGCGAGTCGGTGAGGTCGATCCGCAGCACCTCCTGACGGCGGCGCCAGACCGCGAAGGAGTCCCACAGGGCCGAGTCGGAGACGGCCCGGGAGTAGCCGATCCGGGTCAGGAAGGCGGTGGAGTCGGCGCCGAGGACGACGCTGCGGGGCCCCTCCGGGCAGAGCCCGGAGCCCTCGTCCAGGACGACGGTCGGCACCTCGTGCCGGGCCAGCGCGAGGGCCAGGGCCAGACCGACCGGTCCGGCCCCGACCACGATCACCGGATCCATGCGGGGACCTCCGGGGACGAACCGGCCCATGGGCCGGCGTCAGTTACCGCTGCCGCATATGCCGCGTGGATGCTCCCGGGAGGTGTCACGAAGAGCAATGCAACAGTTCGCCTGGGTGTCCGTCAAGCAGCAGATGAAGTGCGCCGGTTCGCGCCGCGGCGGCCACGTGCTTCGATCCACCGCGCGAGCGCGGTCAACAGGAGGCACAGGACGATGTAGATCGGGGCGATCACCAGGACCACGGGGATGTAGGGGAAGCCCGCGGCGTTCATCGGCTGGCTGGCGATCTTCTTGCCCATGAACAGCAGCTCGTTGTACGTGATGATGTAGCCCAGAGAGGTGTCCTTGAGGGTGACGACCAGCTGGCCGATCATCGACGGCAGCATCGAGCGGACGGCCTGCGGCACCAGGATGCCGGACATCACCTGGGTCTTGCGCATCCCGAGGGCGTACGCCGCCTCGCTCTGGCCGCGCGGTACGGCGTTGACGCCGCTGCGGATGATCTCCGCCTGGACCGCGCCGTTGTACAGGGTGAGACCGAGCACCAGGGCCCACATCGGGTCCTTGGCGAAGAACGCGTAGTAGAGCGCGACGATCAGGATCAGCAGCGGCATCGCCCGGAAGAACTGGACGATCGAGGTGCAGGTCCAGCGGACCGGCTTGTGGTCGGACAGCTGTCCGGCGGCCAGCAGCGCGCCCAGGCTGAGCGAGAGGGCGGCCGCCAGGCCGAAGGCCTTGAGGGTGGACAGCAGGCCGTCCACGATCATCTGCTGGACGAAGGTGTACTGGAACGGGTCCCACAGGTCGGCGTCGAACTGGCCGTTGTCGGCGAGCGTGGAGACCACGTACCAGAGCAGGCCGGCGATGGCGACCGCCCCGAGGGCGCCGAACAGGCGGTAGCGGGCCCGGGCCCGGGGGCCGGGGGTGTCGTAGAGGACGCTCGCCGAAGCCTGGCGCTGGAACAGACTCATCGGGCCACCGCCAGTCGGGATTCCAGGAAGCGGAAGAACGAGGCGACCGTCGCGCTGATCAGCAGGTAGGCGCAGGCCACCCAGAAGAAGATCGCGAAGATCGAGTAGCCGCGCTCGGAGAAGGTCTGCTGGGCGCTGTACAGCTCACCGACGCTGAACGCGCCGGCGATCGCCGAGTTCCTCGGCAGGGCGATGAACACGCTGCTCATCGGGGCCAGCACGGTCCGGGCGGCCTGCGGCAGGACGACCAGGGTGAGGGTCTGGGCGAAGCTCATGCCGAGGCTGCGGGCGGCCTCCGCCTGGCCGAGCGGCACGGTGTTGATGCCGGAGCGGATCACCTCGCAGACGAACGAGGCGGTGTACCCGCCGAGCGCCACCACCGCGAAGGTGAGGTGGCTGAAGTGCACGCCCAGCGGCGGCAGGCCGAAGGTGACGGCGAAGAACAGCAGGGTCAGCGGGGTGTTGCGGAACAGCGTCACCCAGGTCGTGCCGAAGGCGCGCAGGACCGGCACCGGGGAGACCCGGAAGGCCGCCAGCAGGGTGCCCAGCAGCAGGGCGAGCAGGGCGCTGAGCGCGCTCAGCTCGATCGTCTGCAGGAAGCCGTCGCGGAACAACGCGAAGTTGTCCTGCTCGAACAGGAACCCCATCCGGCGGCCCTCCTCTCACAGATGGTCGGATCGGTTGGTCGGGGCCGGTCCCCCGGGGAGGCGGGGGACCGGGGGAGGATCAGTAGCGGTCGAGGGTGGGGACGGCGGGCGCGGCCGAGCCGGACGCACCGAGGGTGGCGTCGTAGGCCTTCTTCCAGTCGCCGTTGTCCTCGTGGGCCTTGAGGGCGTCGCTGATCGCGTCCCGCAGCGCCTTGTCGTCCTTGTTCAGGCCGACGCCGTAGTTCTCCTTGGTGAAGGGCTTGCCGACGACCTTGAGCTTGGGGGCGTACTTGGAGGCGTAGCCGTTGAGGATCGCGTCGTCGGTGGTGACCGCGTCGACCTCGCCGTTGAGCAGCTTCTCGACGCAGGCCGAGTAGGTGTCGAACTGGGTGATCTTCGGGCTGTACTGCTGGATGTTCTTGATCGAGGTCGAGCCGGTGGCGGTGCAGACGTTCTTGCCGCTGATGCTCTCCGGGCCGGTGATCGAGGTGTTGTCCTTCTTCACCAGGAAGTCCTGGCCGGCGATGTAGTACGGGCCGGCGAAGGAGACCGTCTTCTTGCGCTCGTCGTTGATGCTGTAGGTGCCGACGTAGAAGTCGATCTGGCCCTTGGCGATGGCCGGCTCGCGCTGCGAGGAGACCAGCGTCTGCCACTTGATCTGCTGCGGGGTGAAGCCGAGGTCGGCGGCGACCATCTTGGCGATCTCGATGTCGAAGCCGCTGCGGTCGCCGCTGGCGACGTCCTCCCAGCCGAGGTTCGGCTGGTCGGCCTTGGCGCCGATGATCAGCTGGCCGCGCTTCTTGGCCTCGGCCAGGACCGGGGAGTCGACCTTGACGTCGGTCTTGACCGTGTAGGTCGGCAGCGCCGGGGCGTTGCTGGCGCTCGCCGCGTTGGAGGAGGAGGCGGGGGTGCCGTCCTTGCCGCAGGCGGCGGTGGCGGTGAGCGCGACGGCACAGAGCGCCACGGCGAGGGTGCGGGAAGTCCTCATGAGGGTTGATCTCCTGGGGCTGGGCCACGGCGTCGACCGGGCTCTGGCGTCTGGAAGTTGGTGCACGTGCGGGGTCGGCCGGCGTCCTTTGCCGGCGGCGGCCCCGGTGGTCTCGGAGGTGTCCCGACCGGTCCCGGCCGTTCCGGCCGGGGGCCGGGCGTCAGTGGTGGAGGATCTTGGAGAGGAAGTCCTTGGCGCGGTCGGAGCGCGGCGCGGTGAAGAAGGCGTCCGGGGTGTTCTGCTCGACGATCTTCCCGTCGGCCATGAACAGCACCCGGTTGGCGGCGGAGCGGGCGAAGCCCATCTCGTGGGTGACCACGACCATGGTCATGCCGTCGGCGGCCAGCTGGCGCATGACCTCCAGCACCTCGTTGACCATCTCCGGGTCGAGCGCCGAGGTCGGCTCGTCGAAGAGCATCACCTTCGGCTTCATCGCCAGCGCCCGGGCGATCGCCACGCGCTGCTGCTGACCGCCGGAGAGCTGGGCCGGGAACTTGTCCGCCTGGGCCCCGACGCCGACCCGGTCGAGCAGCTCGCGGGCGGTCTTCTCGGCGTGCCCGCGGAGCACCTTGCGCACCTTGACCTGCGCCAGGACGACGTTCTCCAGCACGGTCTTGTGCGCGAACAGGTTGAAGCTCTGGAAGACCATGCCGACCTCGGCGCGCAGCCGCGCCAGCTCCCGGCCCTCGGCGGGCAGCGGGCGGCCGGACAGGGTGATCTCCCCGGAGTCGATGGTCTCCAGCCGGTTGATCGTCCGGCAGAGCGTGGACTTGCCCGACCCGGACGGGCCGATCAGCACCACGACCTCGCCCTGGCGGATCTCCAGGTCGATGTCCTGGAGCACGTGCAGCGCGCCGTAGTGCTTGTTGACCTTGTTCAGCACAACCAGCGGGGCGGCTGCGGGGGTGGAGTCCTCGACCGGGCTCTCGGACATCGCGCCTGCTCCCTAAACTGTGTCGAACCGGGGTAAACCCTGCCTGCCCCGGAAGTTCCAACTCCCTTGGGCGGCAATGGTGATAAGAAATCCGGGAGCCGCGACCGGCGGAGCCGCAGCCCCCGGTGGGGCGACCTTAGGAGCGGTGACGGTGCCCCGTCAGCCGATCTGAGCGGAACTTGAGGATCACGAAACGGCCACGCGATCCGTACGCACTGTTCGCGAGTGTGTCGACGGGGCATGTCACAGCGGGGATCCGGGCCGGTGCTCGCCGTCCCCCGCGGGCCCGGTCCGCGGTCGAACCTGGCGCCGGGCGGCACACTGGCCCATACTGCGCAGGACCGGTCCCGGACCGATCGGTCCGGTGATCACAAGGGGGAAGGAGGAGAACAGGATGCGACTGCTGCTCGTCGAGGACGACGAACGGGTGGCCGCGGCACTGGTCGCGGTGCTCGGCCGGCACGGCTTCCAGGTGCGGCACGCCCGCAGCGGGCACGAGGCGCTGGACGCCCTGGTGCCGGACGGCAACGACCCGTACCGCGTCGTACTGCTCGACCTCGGGCTGCCCGACCGCGACGGCTTCGAGGTGTGCAGCCGGATCCGGGCCGGCAGTGGAGTCCCGGTGATCATGGTGACCGCCCGCGCCGACATCCGCTCCCGGATCCACGGTCTCAACCTGGGCGCCGACGACTACGTCACCAAGCCGTACGACATGGGCGAGCTGCTCGCCCGCATCCACGCCGTCGCCCGCCGCGGCGCCCAGCCGTCCTCGGTGGCGGTGCCCGCGCCCGACGCCGTGCCGCAGCAGCGCGGCCCGCTGGAGTCCCGCGGCATCCGGATCGACCGGGAGCGCCGCCGGGTCAGCGTGGACGGCCGCGACGTCCCGCTCACCCGCAAGGAGTTCGACCTGCTGGCGCTGCTCGCCCAGAGCCCCGGCGTGGTCTACCGGCGCGAGCAGATCTTCAGCGAGGTCTGGCGCAGCGGCTGGGAGGGCAACGGCCGCACCCTGGAGGTGCACATCGGCTCGCTGCGCAACAAGCTGGCGCTGCCCGGCCTGGTCGAGGCCGTGCGCGGCGTCGGCTACCGGCTGATCCCCGACTCCCCGGCCTCCCCCGCGACCGACCGGACCCCGGCCTCCCCCGCGGAGCACTGACCGCACGTGCGCACCCGCCTGCTCGGCATCCTGATCGCCCTCATGCTCTGCGTCCTGGCCGCCCTGGGGCTGCCGCTCGCGGCGGCGTTCGCGGCGGCCGAGCAGAGCAGGGTGGTGGTCGACCGGCTCGACGACGCCGCCCGCTTCGCCCAGGACCTGCCCACCTCCGGCGCCTCCCTGGACTCCGCCCGCAAGGGCGACCCGGAGCCCGCCCCCGGCGACCTCAGCCGGCGGCACGCGATCGTCACCGAGGTCCAGCGCTACTACGACCTGTACGGCGTCCGGCTCGGCATCTTCCAGCGCGACGGCACGTCGATAGCGGTCGCGCCCGGCGACTGGGGGGTCCCCGCCGTCGGCTGGGGCGCCCAGGCCTTCCAGGAGGCGCTGGACGGGCGGCGCAGCCACAACCCGCCGCAGGTCTGGCCGTGGACCGAGGACCGGACGATCACCGTCGCCGCCCCCGTGGTGCGCGACGGCGACGTGGTCGCGGTGGTGCTGAGCGAGTCGCCGACCGGGGCGCTGCGGGCCCGGGTGCTGCACAAGTGGCTGGTGCTGGCGGGCGGCGAGGCGGCCGCGATGGCGGTCGCCGTGCTGCTGGCCGTCCGGCTCACCGAGTGGGTGCTGCGGCCCGTCCGCACCCTCGACCGGGCCACCCACGACATCGCCACCGGCCAGATGGCCGCCCGGGTCGCGCCCGGCGGCGGGCCGCCCGAACTCCAGCGGCTGGCACGCTCGTTCAACGAGATGGCGGACCACGTGGTGCACGCCATGGACCAGCAGAAGGCCTTCGTCGCGGACGCCTCGCACCAGCTGCGCAACCCGCTCTCGGCCCTGCTGCTGCGGGTCGAGGTGCTCGGCCTGGAGCTGCCCGAGGGGCACGAGGAGGAGCTCAGCGGCGTCCGGGAGGAGGGCTCCCGGCTGGCCCGGGTGCTGGACGACCTGCTCGGGCTGGCCACCGCCGAGCACGCCCGCCCCGAACCCGAGCAGACCGATCTCGCCCAGCTGACCCTCGCCCGGGTGGACGGCTGGCGGCCGGTCGCCGAGCAGCGCGGGATCGAGCTGCGCTGGGACGGCCCGGCACTGGCGATCGGGATGGCCGACCCGATCGGCTTCGGCTCGGCGCTGGACGCCGTCCTGGACAACGCGCTCAAGTTCGGCCCGGCCGGCAGCCAGGTGCGGCTGCGGGTCGTGGTGCGCCGGGACGAGGTCGCGGTGACCGTCAGCGACGCCGGGCCCGGGCTGACCGAGGACGAGCTCGCCCGGGCCGGGGACCGGTTCTGGCGCAGCGCGCGGCACCAGAACGTGGACGGCTCCGGACTGGGCCTGTCGATCGCCCGCACCCTGCTGGCGGCGGGCGGCGGCTCGCTGGGCTTCGCCCCGGTGCGGCCGACCGGGCTCGCGGTGACGCTGGCGGTGCCGCGGCCGGAACGGCCGTAGGGCCCCGGGCTGCCAGGGCCGCTGCGGCTGCCACGGCCGCTCAAGCTGCTACGGCTGCAACGGCCGTTACGGCTTTACGGAGCGGTAGTAGCGCGCGGCGCCCGTGTGCAGCGGGAGCGGGTCGGTGTAGACCGCGGTGCGCAGGTCGACCAGCTGGGCGGCGTGCACCTGGGCGCCGATCTGGTCCCGGCTGTCGATCACCGCCCTGGTCATCCCCTCGACCAGCCCCGGGTCCACGTCGTCCCGGGTGATCAGCAGGTTGGGCACGGCCATGGTGGCGACGGCGTCCTTGGGCTCGGCGTTCGGGTAGGTGCCCTTGGGCATGGTGGCCGCCCGGTAGGCGGCCACGCCGTCCCCCTCGGCCTTGTGCAGCGCCTCGGAGAGGTCGCCCAGCGGGACGACCCGGATCCTCATGTGGTCGGAGAGGTCGGTGAGCGCGCTGGTCGGCAGGCCGCCGGACCAGAAGAAGGCATCGATCTTGTGGTCGCGCAGCTCGTCCGAGCCGTCGCTGACGCCCCCGGGGACGGGGGTGATGTCGTGGTCCGGGTCCAGGCCCGCCGCGGTCAGCAGCCGCCTGGTGACCAGGTTCACCCCGGACTGCGGCAGGCCGACGCCCACCCGCAGGCCCTTGAGGTCGGCGGTGCGGTGCACCGGCGAGTCGGCCGGGACGATCAGCTGCAGGTAGTCGTCGTACAGCCGGGCGATCGCCCGGAGCCTGCCCTTGCCGGGGCCCTGGTAGGCGGCGACGGCGTCGGCGGTGGCGATGGCGAAGGTGTCCTGCCCGTCGACCACCCGGCGGAGGTTGTCCACCGAGCCCTCGGAGCTGTCCAGGGCCAGCCGCACCCCCGGCATGGTCTGCGAGACGTGGCTCTGCAGCAGCTGCCCGTACCGGTCGTAGACCCCGCGCGGGACGCCGGTCGCGAAGCGGGTCTCCCCGCGCGGGTAGCCGGGCGAGCGGCCCGCCGACAGCCACCAGCCGCCGAACCCGGCCACCAGCAGCACCAGGACCAGCACGGTCCGCCACAGCGGGCTGCGGGCCGCGCGGCGGACGGCGGCGCCGAGGCGTGACGGATCGGTGGGGGTCATGCAGGGATAGTGCCAGGCGCCCGGGCCGAACGGGAGGGGAACGGCCGGTGGAAAGCTCGGGGAGCCGTTCCGCGAAGATCCGGGGAAAGGCGGCCCGCGGCTGCCCGTACCCTGGTCTGGTGAGCGGTGAGAGCGGATTGAAGAGCTACAAGGTCGTCACGCACGGCTGCCAGATGAACGTCCACGACTCCGAGCGGCTGTCCGGCCTGCTGGAGGACGCGGGGTACGTCAAGGCCGGTCCCGAGGGCGACCCGGACCTGGTCGTGTTCAACACCTGCGCGGTGCGCGAGAACGCCGACAACAAGCTGTACGGCAACCTCGGGCAGCTCGCGCCGGTCAAGAGCCGCCACCAGGGCATGCAGATCGCCGTCGGCGGCTGCCTGGCCCAGAAGGACCGCGAGTCCATCGTGAAGCGCGCCCCCTGGGTCGACGTGGTGTTCGGCACCCACAACATCGGGCACCTGCCGGCGCTGCTGGAGCGGGCCGCGGTCGAGCGCAGGGCCCAGGTCGAGATCCTGGAGTCGCTGGAGACCTTCCCCTCCACGCTGCCCACCCGCCGCGAGTCGGCGTACGCGGCCTGGGTCGCGATCTCGGTCGGCTGCAACAACACCTGCACCTTCTGCATCGTCCCGGCGCTGCGCGGCAAGGAGGAGGACCGCCGCCCCGGTGACGTCCTCGCCGAGATCGAGGCGCTGGTCGACGAGGGCGTCATCGAGGTGACCCTGCTCGGCCAGAACGTCAACGCCTACGGCTCCGACCTGGGCGACCGCGAGGCCTTCTCCAAGCTGCTGCGCGCCGCCGGGCAGATCGAGGGCCTGGAGCGGATCCGCTTCACCTCGCCGCACCCGCGCGACTTCACCGACGACGTGATCGCCGCGATGGCCGAGACCCCGAGCGTGATGCACCAGCTGCACATGCCGCTGCAGTCCGGCTCGGACCGCGTCCTCAAGGCGATGCGCCGCTCGTACCGGCAGGACCGGTTCCTCGGGATCATCCGCAAGGTCCGCGAGGCGATGCCGGACGCGGCGATCTCGACCGACATCATCGTCGGCTTCCCCGGCGAGACCGAGGAGGACTTCGAGGAGACGATGCACGTCGTCCGCGAGGCCCGCTTCACCAACGCCTTCACCTTCCAGTACTCCAAGCGCCCCGGCACCCCCGCCGCGGAGATGGCGGACCAGGTGCCCAAGGAGGTCGTCCAGGCCCGCTACGACCGGCTGATCGCCCTTCAGGAGGAGATCTCCTGGGACGAGAACAAGAAGCAGGTCGGCCGCACCCTGGAGATCCTGGTCGCCGAGGGCGAGGGCAAGAAGGACGACCGGACCCAGCGCCTGTCCGGCCGCGCCCCCGACAACCGGCTGGTCCACTTCACCAAGCCGGACGAGCCGGTGCGCCCCGGCGACGTGGTGACCGTCGAGATCACCTACGCCGCCCCGCACCACCTGCTGGCCGAGGGCCCGACCCTCGCGGTGCGCCGCACCCGGGCTGGCGACGCCTGGGAGAAGCGCCAGGCCCAGCCGGCCGGCAAGCCGGCGGGCGTCATGCTCGGCCTGCCGAAGATCGGGGCCCCGGCCGAGCTGCCGCTGGCCGCCCCGGCGGGCGGCGCCTGCTGCGGCGACTGACCCGCGTGCCGTGAGACCGCACGGCCCGGCCCGAGCCCTCCGGCTCCGGCCGGGCCGTTCGGCATTCCGGCTAAGGTGATCCACATGCTGGTAGCCGCCGCCGTGTGCCCCTGTCCGCCGCTGCTCGTCCCCGAGGTCGCCGCCGGGGCCGCACCCGAGCTGGAGGGGCTGCGCGCCGCCTGCGACGAGGCGCTGGCGGCGCTGGTCGCGGCCGGGCCGGAGCTGGTCGTGGTGGTGGGCACCGGGCCGGAGGCCGAGGTGTGGACCGAGGGCGGGGCCGGCTCCTTCCACCGTTACGGGGTGCCGCTGGTCGCCAAGCTGCCCGGCGGGCGGGTCGAGGGGCCGGAGCTGGCGCCCTCGCTGACCGTCGGGGCCTGGCTGCTGGAGCGCGCCGGGGTGACCGTGCCGACGCACGCCTGCGCGGTGCCCGCGGACGCGCCCGTCGACCGGATGCTCGGCCTCGGCCAGGGCCTGGCCGGGCTGGCCGACAAGGTCGCCCTGCTGGTGCTCGGCGACGGCAGCGCCTGCCGCTCGCTCAAGGCCCCCGGCTACCTGGACGAGCGGGCCGAGGGCTTCGACGCCGGCCTGGCCGCCGCCCTTGGCTCGGCCGACGTACCGGCCCTGGCGGCCCTGGACCCGGCGCTGGCCGCCGAGCTCAAGGCCGAGGGGCGGGCGCCCTGGCAGGTGCTGGCCGGTGCGGCCGAGGGCGCCGGCCTCGCCGCGCGGCTGGGCTACCAGGACGCGCCGTACGGGGTCGGGTACTTCGTGGCGTCCTGGTCGTAGCCCCTTCGCCGGTCAGGCCTGCGGGGGCTGTGCCTCGCCGCCCGGCTTCGGCTTGTGGGCGAAGTCCTCCACCGCGCCCTTGGCCTTGTCGGCGCCGTGCTCGATCTTGTCGCTGTACTTGCCCTTGGTGGCCTTGTCGATCGCGCCGCCGGCCTTGTCGACCATGTGCTCGATCTGGTCGCTGTGCTTGCCCGCGAGCTCGCTGGCCTTCTCCTTGAGCTCCTCGGCCTTGCCCTTGAGGTTGTCCATCAGGCCCATGGTGATCTCCTTCGTTCCCTGTCTCCTGCACAACGCACGGGACCGGTCAAGAGTTCGCAAAGCCGGCCCGGTGCGGGGCGGGCCGGAGGCGGTCCGGGGAACAGTCACATCCTCGCGCAGTCGGCGGCGGGCGGCAGCCCGGCCCCGGGTGCCGCGCCGGTTTGGGAGACTGGAGCGGTGAGCAGCTCCCGTGTGATCAGCATCGTCGGCGCGACCGCCGCCGGAAAGTCCGACCTGGCCGTCGCCATCGCCCGCAGCCTCGGCGGCGAGGTGATCAACACCGACTCGATGCAGCTGTACCGGGGGATGGACATCGGCACGGCGAAGCTGACCGTGGCCGAGCGCGGGGGAGTGCCGCACCACCTGCTGGACGTCTGGGACGTCACCGAGGCCGCCAGCGTCGCCGAGTACCAGCGGCTGGCCCGGGCCGAGATCGACCGGCTGCTGGCCGCCGGGCGTACCCCCGTCCTGGTCGGCGGCTCCGGGCTGTACGTCCGGGCCGCGATCGACGAGATGGAGTTCCCCGGCACCGACCCGCAGGTCCGCGCCCGGCTGGAGGCCGAACTGGAGCAGGACGGCCCGTACGCGCTGCACCGGCGGCTGGCCGGGCTGGACCCGGCGGCCGCCGAGGCGATCCTGACCAGCAACGGGCGCCGGATCGTCCGCGCCCTGGAGGTCATCGAGATCACCGGGCAGCCGTTCACCGCCAACCTGCCGAGCAACACCGCGGTCTACGAGGCGGTGCAGATCGGCGTCGCGGTGTCGCGCCCCGAGCTGGACGAGCGGATCACCCTGCGGGTCGACCGGATGTGGGAGGCCGGGCTGCTGGACGAGGTGCGCGCGCTGGAGCGGGTCGGGCTGCGGGAGGGCCGGACCGCCTCCCGGGCGCTCGGCTACCAGCAGGTGCTCGACCACTTCGCCGGGGAGTGCACCGAGGACGAGGCACGGGCCGAGACGGTCCGGGCCACCAAGCGCTTCGCCCGCCGCCAGGAGTCCTGGTTCCGTCGGGACGACCGCATCCACTGGCTCTCCCGGCCGGCCGGGACCGACCCGGTCGAGCTGCTGGAACGGTCCCTGGAACTGATCGACCGTCAGGGAGTTCCGGCCGCATAGGGCCTGTTCCGGCCAATTCGGCGGTGCAGCTGCGCGCGCAGGCGACCGTGCAGGACGAACCGGGGGTCACGGCCCGATCACGTGATGGCCACGGATCACCCGAGGACCCCGGGCAGGGCCCGAACGCCCCCTCTGGACATGCCATCATCGATGCCGTAAGGGTCGGCCCGCGCGGGCCGACCGTGCCCGGCCGCGAGTCCGCTCGTGTCGAACTGTCAGGGGAGGCCGCGTGTCGACGGGTACCGGCCCCGAATCCGGCCAGAGCGGGAGTGTCACCGCACCGGCCGAGGAGTTCGACGAGTCGACCAGGGGCGACCTCCCCGTGCTGACCGGGCTGGAGGCGCCGACCTCGTACGCGGCCGCGGTGCCCGCACTGGACACCCGCACCCCGCCGGACGCCGCCGTGCACGAGCGGGAGATCCGGCCGCGGCGCCGGCTCCGCTGGTGGCAGACCCTGCCGATCGCCCTGCTCGGCACCCTCGGCTCGCTGATGTTCGCCTTCCCGCTCGCCTTCGGCTCGGCCGGGGCGCGGGCCACCATGGTCGGGATGCTCGGGCTGCTGTTCACCGCCGCCTCGGTCGGCTGGGGCGCGATGGCCGCCCGGCACGCCGGCTACAAGTGGCCGGGACTGCCGCGCCGGGGCTCCGGGCAGCGGGCCGGCTGGAAGGCCATCGTGGTCTACACCCTGATCGCGCTGGCCGCCTGCGCGCTCGCGGTGTGGCGGGTCGCCTACCTGCGCTGAGCCGGGCCCCGGCCCGCCCCGCCGGCGCCCTCAGTACCATCGGTGGGGTGAGCGCATCCTCTCCTCAGCGGCCGGCCGGTCTCCCCTTCTTCAAGGGCCACGGCACCCAGAACGACTTCGTGATCGTGCCGGACCCGGACGGCCTGCTGGAGATCGGCCCGGAGGCCGTCGCCGCGCTGTGCGACCGCCGGGCGGGCATCGGCGGCGACGGGCTGCTGCGCGTGGTGCGCGCGGCCGCCGACCCGGCCGCCGCGGACCAGGCCGACCGGGCCGAGTGGTTCATGGACTACCGCAACTCCGACGGCAGCATCGCCGAGATGTGCGGCAACGGCCTGCGGGTGTTCGCCCGCTTCCTGGTCGAGGCGGGCCTGGCGAAGCCCGGCGAGCTGGCGATCGCCACCCGCTCCGGGGTGCTCACCGCGACGGTCGCCGAGGACGCCGCGGACGGCACGCCCGGCGAGGTCACCGTCGACATGGGCCGGGCGAAGCTGCCCGGGCCGGACGGCATCGAGGTCGCGGTCGGCGAGCGGCGCTGGCCCGCCCTGAACGTCAACATGGGCAACCCCCACGCGGTGGCCTTCGTGGAGAGCCTGGACCACGCCGGGGACCTCTTCGCCGCCCCGCTCACCAGCCCCGCGGGCGCCTACCCGGAGGGCGTCAACGTCGAGTTCGTGGTGGACCGCGGCCCGCGGCACGTGGCGATGCGGGTGCACGAGCGCGGCTCGGGCGAGACCCGCTCCTGCGGCACCGGCGCCTGCGCCGTCGCGGTGGCGGCCATCCGCCGGGACGGCGCGGACCCGGCGGTCACCGGCGAGGCGGTCGCCTACACGGTGGACGTGCTGGGCGGCCGACTGGTCATCACGGAGCACCCGGACGGCCGGGTGGAGATGACCGGTCCGGCGGTGATCGTGGCGGAGGGGCGGCTCGACCCGCGCTGGTGGGAGTCGATCGGCCGACGGTGACGGCCCGGTTTGCCCAATTCGTACGGTGACGAATCCCCCCGATCGGGTGATAGCGGTCGCAGACGGGAATCACGGCGTCGCGGAACGTGCTCTGCTCGGTAGCATGGACCACCGGGTCGATCGCCCCTGGGAGGGGTAGCAGGATCAGCCCCCCGCAAGGGGTCGCGCCCGGCGACGTTGCCGGAGGTGCCGATGACCATCGAAGCCGGGCAGTCCCTCACGGGGCAGCCGACGACCGCACGGCAGGCCGGGGCCAGGCGGCCCCTGGGGGAGCTCGGCCGGGCCGCGCTCGGCCGGGCCGGGCGGGCCGCCCTGCTGGCCACCGGCCGGCCGCCCGTGCCGGACGCCCTGGAACCGCTGGTCCAGGTGCACCGGCGGCACCACCCGCAGGCGGACCTCGCCCTGCTGGCCCGGGCGTACCGGCTGGCCGAGGCCAGCCACCGCGGCCAGAAGCGCAAGAGCGGCGAGCCGTACATCACCCATCCGCTGGCCGTCACCATGATCCTGGCCCAACTCGGCGCCGGGACGACCACCTTGGTCGCCTCGCTGCTCCACGACACCGTCGAGGACACCGAGTTGACGCTGGAGCAGGTGGGCGCCGGGTTCGGGCCCGAAGTCGCCTACCTGGTCGACGGGGTGACCAAACTGGAGAAGGTCGACTTCGGTGCCGCCGCCGAGGCCGAGACCTTCCGCAAGATGCTGGTCGCCACCGGGGACGACGTCCGGGTGATGGTGATCAAGCTCGCCGACCGGCTGCACAACATGCGCACCATCCGGCACATGAAGCCGGCCAGCCAGGTGCGGATCGCCAAGGTCACCCGGGACGTGCTGATCCCGCTGGCCGAGCGGCTCGGCATCCAGGTCCTCAAGGCGGAGCTGGAGGACATCGTCTTCGCCACCCTGCACCCCGAGGAGTACGCCCGCACCCGGGGCCTGATGGCCGGTCACGAGGCCGAGCCGGACACCGTGCTGGAGCCCTTCGCCCGCCGGCTGGCCCGCCAGCTCGCCGAGACCGGGGTCGCCGCCGAGGTGACGGTACGGCCCCGGCACTGCGTCTCGCTGCACCGGGTGCTGATCAAGCGGGCCGCCGCGCCCGGGCGGGACGGCCGGCCGCAGGAGCCGCAGCCGGCCGACTTCGGGCGGCTGCTGGTGGTGGTCGAGGAGAACGCCGACTGCTACGCGGTGCTCGGCGAGCTGCACACCTGCTGGACGCCGCTGCCCGGGGAGTTCAAGGACTTCGTCGCCGCCCCCAAGTTCAACCTCTACCAGTCGCTGCACACCGCCGTCGCGCTGGAGGGCGGCGCGGTGGTCGAGGTGCTGGTGCGGACCAGGCGGATGCACGAGGTGGCCGAGACCGGGGTGGTCGCGCTCGGCGACCCGTCCCCGGCCGGGCCGGCCCAGGACACCGACGAGCTGGACCGCACCGACCCGGCCCGGCCCGGCTGGCTCAGCCGGCTGCTGGAGTGGCAGCAGGAGACCCCCGACCCGGACGCCTTCTGGTCCGCGCTCACCGCCGACCTGGCCGGGGACCGCGAGATCACCGTGGTGACGGAGAGCGGTGAAACGCTTCAGCTGAGGGCCGGGGCCAGCTGTGTGGACGCCGCCTACCTGCTCGGCGAGGAGACCGGCCACCGATGTATCGGCGCCCGGGTCAACGGCCGGCTCACCGCGCTGTCCACCCCGCTGCAGGACGGGGACGTCCTGGCGGTGCTCACCGAGAGCCTCCCGCCCGGCGGCGGGGCCCAGCCGTCCGGGCCGTCCCCGGAGTGGCTGGCGCACGCCCGTACCCCCGCCGCCCGGCTGGCCATCGAGCGCTGGCTGGCCGACCACCCGGTCGGGCTGCCGGTGGTGCGCACCGGCCCGGCCGGCGGCCAGCCCGCCCCGCCCGCGCACCGGGCGGGCGAGCGCCGCTCCGCCCCCGTCGTGGTGGCCGGCCGGCCCGGGGCGCAGGTGCGGCTGGCCCGCTGCTGCACGCCCGTCCCCCCGGACACGGTGGCCGGCTACCCGATCCGCGGCGGCGCGGTGGCCGTGCACCGCACCGCCTGCCCCGCCGGGCAGCGGCTGCGCGCCGACGGCCGGGCCGAACTGGAGGTCCGCTGGCAGCCCGAGGACGCCCCGGCGGCCGGGCACCGGGTGACCCTGCGGGCCGAGGCGCTGAACCGGCCCCGACTGCTCGCCGACCTCACCGCGGCGATCTCCGCCGAGGGCGTCGGCATCGTCTCCGCCGAGGTCGAACCGCCGCAGGAACTGCGGGTCCGGCACACCTACACCGTCGAGCTGCCCGAGCCGGGCGCGCTGCCCGCCCTGATGCGGGCGATGCTCAAGGTTTCCGGGGTGTACGACGTCAGCCGCCCGCACGCCCCCGAGGGGACGCAGACCCGGCACTCCGGCGGAAATGGGGGTGACCGGCCCGCACCGGGCGTGCGACCATCGTGGGGAATTCACGGCCGGTCCACGGCGTTCTCAGGGCAGAGGAGCCCCGGTGGGATCCACGGGACCACGCCGAAGCCATCCAGCGACCAAAGGACAGAATGACCTCCACGTTCGAAGCCCGCGACCACGCCGACGCCCCGCGCCGCCTCGACGGTCTGCGAGCGGAAGCCCTCATGGACGAGGACCTCGCGGCCATCGACGAGGACCTCGGCCACAGTTACGACGGCGACCAGTACGACCGCAGTGAGCGCGCCGCCCTGCGCCGGGTCGCCGGCCTCTCCACCGAACTCGAAGACGTCACCGAGGTCGAGTACCGCCAGCTCCGCCTGGAGCGCGTGGTGCTCGTCGGCGTCTGGACGGACGGCACCCTGGAGGAGGCGGAGAACTCGATGGCCGAGCTCGCCGCGCTCGCCGAGACCGCCGGTTCCGAGGTGCTGGACGGCGTCATCCAGCGCCGCGACAAGCCCGACGCGGCCACCTACATCGGCTCCGGCAAGGCGAAGGAGCTGCGCGACATCGTCGCCTCCACCGGCGCCGACACCGTGGTCTGCGACGGTGAGCTCACCCCCGGCCAGCTGATCCACCTGGAGGACGTGGTCAAGGTCAAGGTCGTCGACCGGACGGCCCTGATCCTGGACATCTTCGCCCAGCACGCCAAGTCCCGGGAGGGCAAGGCGCAGGTCTCGCTGGCGCAGATGCAGTACATGCTGCCGCGGCTGCGCGGCTGGGGTCAGTCGCTGTCGCGGCAGATGGGTGGCGGTGGCTCCGGCTCCTCGGGCGGCGGCATGGCCACCCGTGGTCCCGGTGAGACCAAGATCGAGACCGACCGGCGCCGGATCCGCGAGAAGATGGCGAAGCTCCGCAAGGAGATCGCCGACATGAAGAAGGGCCGCGACACCAAGCGCCAGGAGCGCAAGCGCCACCAGGTGCCGTCCGTGGCCATCGCGGGCTACACCAACGCCGGCAAGTCCTCCCTGCTCAACCGGCTCACCGGCGCGGGCGTGCTGGTGGAGAACGCGCTGTTCGCCACCCTGGACCCGACCGTGCGCCGGGCCGAGACCCCGAGCGGGCGGCTCTACACCCTGGCGGACACCGTCGGCTTCGTCCGGCACCTGCCGCACCACCTGGTCGAGGCCTTCCGCTCGACCATGGAGGAGGTCGCCGACGCGGACCTCATCCTGCACGTGGTCGACGGCTCGCACCCCGAGCCGGAGACGCAGCTGGCCGCCGTCCGCGAGGTCATCGTCTCGGTCGACGCGCAGAACGTGCCGGAGATCGTGGTGATCAACAAGGCCGACGCCGCCGACCCGCACGTGCTGCAGCGCCTGCTGCGCCGCGAGCCGCACGCCATCGTGGTGTCGGCCCGCACCGGGGCCGGCATGGAGGAGCTGCTCAAGCTCATCGACGACGAGCTGCCGCGACCGGCCGTCGAGGTGCGGGCCCTGGTGCCCTACACCCAGGGCGCGCTGGTCTCCCGGGTGCACAAGGAGGGCGAGCTGATCGCCACCGAGCACACCGGCGACGGCACGCTGCTGCACGCCAAGGTGCCGGCCGAGCTGGCCGCCGAGCTGGAGCACTTCGCGGTGGCCCTGCAGGGCTGATCCGCTCGTCGAGGTGGCCCCCGGACGTTCCGCGTCCGGGGGCTACTTCACGTTCTTGGCGAAGTAGTCGAAGGCCTGCTTGGCCTGGTCCTGGAGGGACGGACCGGCCCGGTAGCCCGCCGGGTCGCGGCTGCCGAGCGAGCTGACGCTGACCAGGTTGGGCCTGCCGTCCTTGGTGATGAACCAGCCGCCGCCGCCCGCGCCTCCGGTCATGGTGCAGCCGATCGCGTACATCGGCGGGCGGGACCGGTCGAAGGACAGCCGGCCCGGCGGGGCGGGGGAGTCGCAGCGCTCCAGCTCCGTGCCGTCGAAGGGCCGCTCCACCGGGTAGCCGAACGCCACCACCGAGGTGATCTGCTCGCGCGGGGCGTTGAACCAGACCGGGACGGAACCGCCGACCGCCTCCTCCAGGGACGGGCCGGAGGCGGACTCGCCGCGCACCCGGACGATCCCGTAGTCGTACTGGTCGTGGGCGCCGACCCCGCTCTCCTGGAGCCAGGTCGGCGACACCATGGCGCGTACCGCCGTCCACCGGCCGTACGGGGCGGCCTGCTGCTCGCCGTCCGGCTTGCCGCGGGCCGGCTGGCCGTCCCGGTTGCCCGCCTGGCCGTCCCGGTTGTAGGCGGGGACGAAGACCAGGTTCTTCACCCAGCCGCCGCCCCGGCCGTCGTGCAGGCAGTGCGCGGCGGTGTACACCAGGTTGCTGCGGCCCGGGTTGAGCGGGTCGGTGACCACCGTGCCGGAGCAGGCCGCGTCGCCCTGCGGCGTGGTCATCAGCAGCCTGCCCACCACGGCGGAGTCCGGGCCGTACGGGTGCGACTGCGGCCGGGCCTGGACGGGGGCCGGCGGGGCGTCCCGGTCGACCCCGGGGGGTGCGGCGGCGGTCGGGGCGTACTCGGGGGTGGGCCGGGCCTTGGCGGCCTCCGTCCGGGCCGTCGTCCAGTAGCCCGGGGGCACCTGGTTGGCGAAGCCGCTCTCGGCGACGTAGCGGGCCCAGTCCGCCGGCTTCCAGCCGCTCAGGTCGCCCAGGCTGGTCGGCGCGGCCTTGGGCAGCGCCGCGGGCGGGGTGGCGGGGGCGGTGGGGCCGTCCGGCGCGCAGGCGGCCGCGGTGAGCGTCAGGGCGGCGAGCAGCGCGGCGCCGGCCGCGGCGGCCCGCCGCCCCGCGGTGCGGGGGGTGCGGCGAGTGGTGCGGGTGGTGCCGGTGGTGTCAGTGGTGCTGGTGCCGGTGCTGTCGGTGGTGCTGGTGGTGCTGATGGTGCGCAAGCTGAGGAGTCCCCCTGGTGGTGCCGGTCACTGCTTCCTGGAGATCCAGTCCAGGGCCTGCTTGGCGACCGTCTCCAGGTACGGGCCGCTCAGCGAGGTGTGCTCCTGGGTGCCGATCGAGGTGTTGCTGACCAGGGCCGTCCGCCCGTCCGGCATGGTGGCGAACCAGCCGCCGCCGCTGGCGCCCTGGGTCATGTTGCAGCCGATGGTCAGCATGGACGGGCGCTTGGGGTCGAAGGACAGCCGGACGGGCTTGCCGCCGTCGCACTTGTACAGCTCCTGGCCGTCGAAGGGCTTGACCAGCGGGTAGCCGGTGGCCGAGACCCTGAGCTGGTCGCGGGGCGCGTCGAACCACACCGGGACGGCCGAACCGACCGTCTCCTCCAGGGACTTGCCGGTGTCGCTCTGGTTGTGCACGCGCATCACCGCGAAGTCGTACTGGTTGGCGGCGTCACCGGTCTGCCCGCCCTCGACCATCCACTGCGGGGAGGTGACGATCTGGTCGGCCCACCAGGTGCCCAGCGGGGCGAGTTCGGACAGCGGGGCCTTCTTGCCGCCGCTGGAGGCGCCCGAGTTGTTGTAGGCGGGGACGAAGACCAGGTTCTTGTAGAAGTCGCCGCCCTTGCCCTCGTGCACGCAGTGGGCCGCCGTCCAGACCAGGTTGCTCCGGCCCGGGTGCTGGGGGTCGGCGATCACCGTCGCCGAGCAGTTGCCCCGGCCGCCCTGGGCGGAGAAGAACACCTTCCCGGAGGGCTGCTTGAGGTACGGGCGGGGCACCTGGACGGCCTTGACCACCGGCGGCTCCGGGTCGGTCACGCCGTCGGCGGCGGCCGGCTTGGCGGTCGGCGGCGCCGGGTCGGCGGGCTTGGCGTCGCCCATCTTGTCCGGGTTCCAGAAGTCCTTCACCACCGGGTTGTTGAAGACGTGCTTGGACGCCCACTTGTCCCAGTCGTCGTACTTCCACTTCTTCAGGTCGTCCCAGGTCTTCGGCAGGCCCTCCAGCAGGCTGGTCGGCAGGCCGGACGGCAGGGTGATCCCGCCGATGACGCCGCCGGGGGCGGCGGAGCCGCTCGCGTCCGTGCTGGGCGGCGGTGCGGCGACGGTCCGGTCGGTGCCCGCCGGGCCGTCCGGCCCGCAGGCGCTGACGGCCAGCAGTGTTCCGGCGACCAGGGCGGCGGCCAGGGCTGACCGGTGGATCGGTGGCATCGGTGCGCTTCCCCCTGTGCTCGCTGTGCACGCTGTACTCGGTCGGACTGTGGCGGGTCGGTCCTCGGTGCGGCGGCCCGCCGCCCTGGAGTCTTCCATCGCCGTACAGGACGACGGCGGCCGCCCCCGGGTTCCGGGAGCGGCCGGAGGTCATCGATCCGTGACGCGGAACCGGTCCCCTCGTTGGCACAGCAGGGCCGCCCCGCCCGGTGACGCACTATCCCCGATCTTCACCCGGACGAGTGAGCAGTCCTTGTGATCACCCGTCAGGGATAGGTAACCCTTACCTGACGCGACGGTGCGAGCGCCCGCCGATCCCCTCCACCACCCGCGCGCGTCCGCACCCCCACGCGCACCAAGGAGCAGCCTTGAGCACCGCCCTCACCGGAGCCCCGCCCGTCGTACCGCCGCCGACCGCGCAGCGGGCCGCCTCCGGCCCCGACCCGCTGCTGCACCCCGACCCCGCCGTCGCCGCCGAACAGGCGGCCCTGGAAGCCCTGTTGCGCTGCTGGGCCCGGGAGACCGGGGCCCGCCCCGGCGCGGACGGCCGACTGCGGATCGACGTCCTCGGCGGGGCCGCCCGGCTCACCGCCGCCGTCCGGCACTGGTCGCCCGGCGGCTGGCACCGCTTCGGCCCGGCCACCCTCTCCGCCGGGGACGGCACCGCGGCGGCCCCGGTGGACGCCGTCACCGCCGCCGCCCTGCTCGCCGCCGCGGCCGCCGAACGGCCCGACCCCGGACAGGTCGCCGACCTAGCCGCCCGGGTCGCCGACTCGGTGGTGCGCACCGCCGAGATCCTCGCCCACCGCCGTACCGCCGCCGAACCCGGCGGGCCGGAGCGCTCCGCCTTCCTCGCCGCCGAACAGGCCCTGCTGCTCGGCCACCCCCTGCACCCCACCCCGAAGAGCCGCGACGGCCTCGGCCCGGCCCAGAGCGCCGCCTACTCGCCCGAACTCCACGGCTCCTTCCAGGTCCACTGGTACGCCGTCGACCGCGGCCTGCTCGCGGCCGGCTCCGCCGTCGCCGAGAGCGCCGACCGGATCACCGCCGCCCTGCTCGGCGGCCACGCGACCCTGCCGCCCGGCACCGCCGCCCTGCCGCTGCACCCCTGGCAGGCCCGCGAACTCGCCCACCGCCCGACCGTCGCCGCGCTGCTCGCCGACGGGCTGCTGCACGACCTCGGCCCGGCCGGCGAGCCCTGGTACCCCACCTCCTCGGTGCGCACCGTCTACCGGCCCGGCACCCCGTGGATGCTCAAGCTCTCGCTCGGCCTGCGGATCACCAACTCCCGCCGGGAGAACCTGCGCAAGGAGCTCCACCGCGGCCTGGAGGTGCACCGGCTGCTGGAGAGCGGCCTCGCCGCCGAGTGGCGGGCCGCCCACCCCGGCTTCGACATCGTCCGCGACCCCGCCTGGATCGGCGTCGACCACCCCGACCTCGGCGACCCCGGCGGGCTGGACACCGTGCTGCGCGCCCAGCCCTTCGGACCGGCCGAACGCGCCCTCTGCGTCGCCGGGTTCGTCGCCGAACAGCCGCGCGGCACCGGCACGACCGTGCCGTCCGCCCTCGGCGACACCCTGCGCGCGCTCGCCGCCCGTACCGGCCGCCCGCTGCGCACCGTGGCTGCCGAATGGTTCCTGCGCTACCTGGACGCCGTCGTGCTGCCCGTCCTCTGGCTGGACGGCCGCGGCGGCATCGCCCTGGAGGCCCACCAGCAGAACAGCATCGTGCTGCTGGACGCCGAGGGCTGGCCCAGCGGCGGCCGCTACCGCGACAACCAGGGCTACTACTACCGGGAGAGCGCCGCCGAGCGGCTCACCGCCCGGCTGCCCGGACTCGGCGAACAGAGCGACACCTTCCTCCCCGACGACGTCATCGACCACCACTTCGCCTACTACCTCGGCATCAACCACGTGCTCGGGCTGATCGGCGCCCTCGGCTCCCAGGGCCTCGCCGAGGAGACGGTGCTGCTGGCCGGGCTGCGCCGCTTCCTGGCCGGCCCGCGGGCCGCCGCCACCGGCTCCGCCCTGCCCGCCCTGCTGCTGGACGCGCCCACCCTGCCCTGCAAGGCCAACCTGCTCACCCGGATCAACGGCCTCGACGAACTGGTCGGCCCGGTCGCCACCCAGTCCGTGTACGTGGACATCCCCAACCCGGTGGCGGGCGCCTGATGCCCGACGAGCTGCCCGGGTGGGGCGAAGTCCCCACCCCGGCCGGCCGGTTCCGGCTCGGCCCGGTCCGGCTGCCGGAACACCTGGAGCTGCTCACCGGATGGATGAACGACCCCGAGGTCGACGCCTTCTGGGAGCTCGCCGGGCCGCCCGCCGTCACCGAGCGGCACGTCCGGGCCCAACTGGACGGCGACGGACGCAGCATGCCCTGCCTCGGACTGCTCGACGGCACCCCGATGAGCTACTGGGAGGTCTACCGCGCCGACCTCGACCCGCTCGCCGGGCACTACCCCGCCCGCCCGCACGACACCGGCGTGCACCTGCTGCTCGGCCCGGCCGCCAGCCGCGGCCGCGGCCTCGGGGCCCAGCTGCTGGCCGCCGTCGCCGAACTCGTCCTGCGCCACCGGCCCGACTGCCAACGGGTGGTGGCCGAACCGGACGTCCGCAACCGGCGCTCGGTCCGGGCCTTCGAACGGGCCGGATTCCGGGCCGCCGCCGAACTCGACCTGCCCGACAAGCGCGCAGCGCTGATGGTGCGCGACCGCGAAGCGCCACTCCCTGCCTAGGACACCCCTGTGGACACCTCGACACCCCACGATCCCCCCTACGACCTGCTCGGCGTCGGCATCGGCCCGTTCAACCTCTCGCTCGCCGCCCTCGCCGAGCCGGTGCCCGGGCTGCGCACGCTCTTCTGCGACCAGCGCCCCGAATTCCGCTGGCACCACGGCATGCTGGTGGACGGCGCCCGGATGCAGGTGCCCTTCCTGGCCGACCTGGTCTCGCTCGTCGACCCGACCAACCCGTGGTCCTTCCTCAACTACCTGCGCGCCCAGGACCGGCTGTTCCCGTTCTACTTCGCCGAACGCTTCCAGCTGCCCCGCCGCGAGTACGACCACTACTGCCGCTGGGCCGCCGACCGGCTGCCCAACTGCCGCTTCGGCACCGAGGTCACCGCCCTGCACCGGGACGGCCCGCTGTTCCGGGTCGAGCTGACCGACACCGCGACCGGCCGGCGCAGCACCGTACGGGCCCGCAACCTCGCGCTCGGCGTCGGCACCCGGCC
Source organism: Kitasatospora sp. NPDC028055 (assembly GCF_040637885.1). Classification (NCBI taxonomy): domain Bacteria; kingdom Bacillati; phylum Actinomycetota; class Actinomycetes; order Kitasatosporales; family Streptomycetaceae; genus Kitasatospora; species Kitasatospora sp. NPDC028055. Next base: position 29,505 of record NZ_JBEZXE010000024.1, read on the forward strand.
GGTGCTCCCCGAGGCCTTCGCCGCCCTGGCCGACCACCCGCGAGCCTTCCACTCCGCCGAGTACCTGGACCGCCGGGCCGGGCTCGCGGGCGCCCGGGACATCACCGTGGTCGGCAGCGGACAGTCCGGCGCCGAGGTCTTCCTCGACCTGCTCCGCCGCCACCAGGACGACGGCGTCCGGCTGCGCTGGCTCACCCGCACCCGGGCACTCGCCCCCATGGAGTACTCCAAGCTCGGCCTGGAACACTTCACCCCCGACTACACCCGCTACTTCCACGGCCTGCCCGGCCCCGTCCGGGACGCCCTGGTCAGCGCCCAGTGGCAGCTGCACAAGGCCGCCAGCGCGGAGACCCTCGCCGAGATCCACGACCACCTCTACGAGCGCACCATCGGCCGGCCGATCGACACCGCCCCGGTCGAGATCACCCCCGGCACCGCCGTCACCGCGGCCCGGCCCGGGCCCTGCGGTGGACTCGAACTGGACTGCCGGCACACCGACTCCGGTGCCGAGCACGTGCTGCGCACCGACGCCGTGGTGCTCGCCACCGGCTACCGCGCCGCCCGCCCGGCCGCGCTCGAACCGCTCGCCCACCTGATCGACTGGGACGAGACCGGGCGCTACCGGGTCGACCTCGACCACCGGGTCGCCACCCGGCCCGAGCTCACCGGCGGCCTCTACGTCCAGAACGCCGAACTCCACACCCACGGGGTCGGTGCCCCCGACCTCGGCCTCGGCGCCCACCGGGCCGCCGTCATCCTCAACGCCGTCACCGGCCGGACCGTCCACCGGCTGCCCGGCCGCACCGCCTGGACCGGCTTCGCGCCGCCCGGGCCGGCGGCCGCGGCCCGGCCGGTGCCCGCGCCCGGGCCCGCAAGCGCTTCGATCGAGCAGACCCCCGTCGTCCCCCACCCCCAGGAGCTGTCCCGTGCCGCAACCGTCGGCCGCTGAACCGCCGCTCTACCTGCCCCCGCACCTCACCGCCGGGCACTGGCAGCGGGCCGGCCGCGCCCTGCTGGCCAAGATGCTCGGCGAGTTCGCCTACGAGGACCTGCTCAAGCCCGTCCCGGGCACCCTCGACGGCGAGTACCTGCTCAAGCTCCCCGAGGCCGAGTACCGCTTCGCCGCCCGGCGCGGCGCCTACGACAGCTGGCAGGTCGACCCCGGGTCGATCCGCTGCTCCCGCCCGGACGGCCTGGACCCGCTGCGCTTCCTCCCGTACGCCCGGGACGCGCTCGGGATGCGCGGCGACACCACCGCCCACCTGGTCCGCGAGCTGTCCGCCACGCTCACCGCCGACGCCCGCCAGCTCGCCACCGCGCTCACCGCCGCCGAGCTCGCCGACCTCGACCACCCCGCCCTGGAGGGCCGACAGGGCGGCCACCCGTGGATCGTCCCCAACAAGGGCCGGATCGGCTTCTCCGGCACCGACGCCGCCCGCTGGGCCCCGGAGGCCCGCAACCCCCGGCCGCTGCCCTGGATCGCCGTCCACCGCCGGCTCGCCGAGTACCGCGGCGTGCCCGGCCTGGAACGCCCCGAGCAGCTGTACGCCCGCGAACTGGACGACGAGGCCGCGCTGCGCGCCCCGCTCGGCGCCGACGCCGACGACTACCTGCTGCTGCCCGTCCACCCCTGGCAGTGGGACGAGACGGTCCTGACGCTGTTCGCGCCCTGGATCGCCTCCGGCGAGATCGTCCCGCTGGCCTCGGACGGTGACCCACGGCTGCCCCAGCAGTCCATCCGCTCCTTCTTCAACACCGCCCACCCCGAGCGCTGCACCGTCAAGCTGCCGCTGTCCGTCCTCAACACCCTGGTCTGGCGCGGACTGCCGGTCGAACGCACCCTCGCAGCGCCCGCCGTCACCGCCTGGCTGCACGGGCTGCGCGACGCCGACCCGTACCTGCGGGACGAGTGCCGGGTGATCCTGCTCGGCGAGATCGCCTCCGTCACCGTCGACCACCCGCTCTACCGGGAGATGCCCGACTCGCCGTACCAGTACAAGGAACTGCTCGGCGCGATCTGGCGCGAACCGCTCGGCCCCTTCCTGGCCGAGGACGAGCGCGCCCGCACCCTCGCCGCCCTGCTGCAGACCGGCTCCGACGGGCGCGCCCTCGCCGTCGAACTGATCGCCCGCTCCGGCCTCACCCCGGCCGAGTGGACCGCCCGGCTGTTCGCCGCGCTGCTGCCGCCGCTGCTGCACTTCCTCTACCGCTACGGACTGGTCTTCTCCCCGCACGGCGAGAACGCCATCGTGGTCTTCGACGACCGCGGCACCCCGACCCGGCTCGCGGTGAAGGACTTCGTCGACGACGTCAACCTCAGCGACCAGGACCTCCCCGAGCTGCGCGCCCTGCCCCCCGAGGTCGCCGACGTGCTGCTGCGGGAGAACCCCCAGGGGCTGTGCCAGTTCATCCACTCCGGACTGTTCATCGGCGTCTTCCGCTACCTCGGCCCGCTGCTGGAGGCGCAGGCGGGCCTCGCCGAGACCGAGTTCTGGGCCCTGCTGCGCGCGGAGATCCACCGCTACCAGGCCCGCTTCCCCGAGCTGCGCGAGCGCTTCGACCTGTTCGACCTGTTCCGGCCCCGGATCGACCGGCTCTGCCTCAACCGCAACCGGCTGCTCATGGACGGCTACCAGGACCGCCCGCACCGCCCGCACGCCGTCCGGCACGGCACCGTGCCCAACGCCCTGGTCGGCGTGGAGGTGCGGCTGCCCGGCAGCCGCCCCGGACAACGGGACCGGATTGTCGCCCCCGCCCCGTAGGGTGGAAGGGTCATGACGAACGACTCCGAATCCCAGCCCGCGACGGACCTCGGCGACGAGGCCGAGGAAGCCGTCGCCGTTCCGCGCTCGCGGATCCCCGAGCTGTTGCACGCCGCGGTCGAGGCCGTCGGCGGTGTGGAGCGCCCCGGCCAGATGCGGATGGCCGAGGCCGTCGCCGACGCCGTCGACCACTCCGAGCACCTGCTCGTCCAGGCCGGCACCGGCACCGGCAAGTCCCTCGCCTACCTGGTGCCGGCCCTCGCCCACGGCGACCGGGTGGTGGTCGCCACCGCCACCCTGGCCCTGCAACGCCAGCTGGTGGAACGGGACTTGCCGCGTACGGTCGAGGCGCTGCACCCGGTGCTGCGCCGCCGCCCGCTGTACGCGATGCTCAAGGGCCGCTCCAACTACCTGTGCCTGCACCGGGCCAACGAGGGCACCCCGAGCGACGAGGGCGAGGGCCTGTTCGACCCGGTCGACGCGCTCGGCGGGCCCACCGGCAAGCTCGGCCAGGACGTGCTCCGGCTGCGCGACTGGGCCGACGAGACCGAGACCGGGGACCGGGACGACCTCAGCCCCGGCGTCTCGGACAAGGCCTGGGCGCAGCTCTCGGTCACCTCCAAGGAGTGCCTGGGCGCGACCCGCTGCGCGTACGGGCAGGAGTGCTTCGCGGAGAAGGCCCGGGAGCGGGCCAAGCTCGCGGACGTCGTGGTCACCAACCACGCGATGCTCGCGATCGACGCGATCGAGGGCGCGCCGGTGCTGCCCGAGCACGGGCTGCTGATCGTCGACGAGGCGCACGAGCTGGTCAACCGGGTCACCGGCGCGGCCACCGCCGAGCTGACCGTCGGCGCCGTCAACCGCGCGGTCAAGCGGGCCGCCCGGCTGGCCAACGAGAAGGCCGTGGACGCCCTGCAGGCCGCCGCCGAGAACTACCACGGCCTGATGGAGACCGCCCAGCCCGGCCGGGTCGAGGAGCTGCCCGAGTACCTGGCCTACGCGGTCACCGCGATCCGGGACGCCTCCCGGCAGGTGATCACCTCGCTCGGGGAGACCCGGGACAAGGGCCTCAGCGACGAGGACGCCGTCCGCAAGCAGGCGATGGCCTCGGCCGAGGCCCTGCACGAGACCGCCGACCGGCTGCTGGAGGACTCCGAGTACGACGTCGTCTGGATCGAGCGCAGCGACCGCTACGGGCTGGGCACCGCCTCGCTGCGGGTCGCGCCGCTGAGCGTGTCCGGGCTGCTGCGGGAGGGCCTGTACAAGGAGCGCTCGGTCGTCCTGACCTCGGCGACCCTCAAGCTCGGCGGGGACTTCAACGGTGTGGCCGGTTCGCTCGGCCTGCCCAAGGAGACCAGGCTGCCGGACCAGCGCACCCCCGGTGACAACCCGGAGGCCGGCTCCGGCTTCGGCGAGGACGCCGTCCCGCACTGGCGGGGCATCGACGTCGGCTCGCCGTTCAAGTACCCCAAGCAGGGCATCCTGTACGTGGCCAAGCACCTCGCGGACCCCGGGCGCGACCCCGAACGGCCCGACATGCTCGACGAGTTGGCCGAGCTGGTCGAAGCGGCCGGCGGGCGCACCCTGGGCCTGTTCTCCTCGATGCGCGGCGCCCAGGCCGCCGCCGAGGCGATGCGGGAGCGGCTCGACCACCGGATCCTGCTCCAGGGGGAGGACACCCTCGGCGAGCTGATCCGGGAGTTCGCCTCGGACGCCACCACCTGCCTGTTCGGCACCCTCTCGCTCTGGCAGGGCGTGGACGTGCCCGGCTCGGCCTGCCAGCTGGTCGTGATGGACCGGATCCCCTTCCCGCGGCCGGACGACCCGCTGATGAGCGCCCGCCAGCGGGACGTCGAACAGCACGGCGGGAACGGCTTCATGGCGGTCGCGGCGACCCACGCGGCGCTGCTGATGGCGCAGGGCGCGGGCCGGCTGGTGCGCGCGGCGGAGGACCGGGGCGTGGTCGCGGTGCTCGACCCGCGGGTGGAGACCAAGCGGTACGGGGGCTTCTTCCGGTCCTCGATGCCGGAGTTCTGGTACACCACGGACCGCAACCAGGTGCGGCGCTCGCTGGCGGCGATCGACGCCTCGGCGGCGCCGGTGCGGCCGGTGGTGAAGCGGGGCTGAGCGGGCTCGCTGTGTAGAAGGCACTTGCCCGTAGGAACGACGGAGGGGCTCCCCGCTGACGCGGTGGAGCCCCTTCCCGTCGTAGTGCCGGCCGCTCGCGGTGGCGGCCGGGTGCCGCCGTCAGAGGCGGCGCAGGACCGCGACCACCTTGCCCAGGATGGTGGCGTTGTCGCCGTTGATCGGCTCGTAGGCCGGGTTGTGCGGCATCAGCCAGATCCGGCCGTCCTCGCGCTTGAGCCGCTTGACGGTGGCCTCGCCGTCGATCATGGCGGCCACGATGTCGCCGTTCTCGGCGACCGGCTGGCGGCGCACCGTGACCCAGTCGCCGTCGCAGATGGCCGCCTCGATCATCGAGTCGCCGCGCACGGTGAGGGCGAACAGCTCGCCCTCGCCGACCAGCTGGCGGGGCAGCGGGAAGACGTCCTCGACGGTCTGCTCGGCCAGGATCGGACCACCGGCCGCGATCCGGCCGACCAGCGGCACGTAGGAGGTGGAGGGCCGCCCGGCCGTCTCGGCGGTGTTGGGGCGGGCCACCTCGACGCCGCGGACCTCGTAGGCGCGCGGGCGGTGCGGGTCGCGGCGCAGGAAGCCCTTGCGCTCCAGGGCCATCAGCTGGTGGGCGACCGAGGAGGTGCTGGACAGGCCGACGGCCTGGCCGATCTCGCGCATGGACGGCGGGTAGCCGCGGCGCTGGACGGAGTCGCGGATGACCTCGATCACCCGGCGCTGGCGCTCGGTGAGGCCGGCCTCGTCGGTGCGGATGCCGGGGGGGCGGCCGGGCATCGCGCGGGCCGGGGAGGGGTGGTTGTCGTCCATGGTGGGGGAGTGCTCGATCGGCTGGTCGGGAACGCGGCCCGTGGTGGACACGGCCGGGCCGGAGAGGCGGTGGTCTTCGCTACGGTCCATGCTGATGTCCACGCTCTGCTGATTCGTGGTGCGCTGCCCCACCTTGAACTGGGAGTGTTCCTGCACCGGGATGGTGTTGGTTTCGACGGTGTTCACGGCGGCCCCTCTCGACGGCTGTCCTCTCCCCTTTTCCAGCCCAACGCGCCGCCTATCGAAAGGTTGCGCCAAACACACGTTCGAGTGAATTATTCGGGAGTTGACTGACTCGATCAAGGCTTTGTTGTACATCGAGTAAACGTTCGACCGGATGTCGACTCCGGAAGTCTAATCGGCGCCGACACGCCAGGGGTGTCGCTTCCCCCCGAGACCTAGATGTAGTGGCTAGAGTCCTCTCCGTGCCCAGTACTAGTGGTCGCGCCGCATGATCAGCTTGCCGAGGCCGGGGGCGCATCGCATAGACTCAACCGGTCCGCACGTCCTGCCAGGGAGGGATCCCCAGGTGCACTGCCCCTTCTGCCGGCACTCCGACAGCCGCGTCGTCGACAGTCGGACCACCGAGGACGGCAGCTGCATTCGCCGTCGTCGGCAGTGCCCGGACTGCGGCCGCCGTTTCACCACCGTGGAGACGGCCGCGCTCATGGTCATCAAGCGCAGCGGCGTCACCGAGCCCTTCTCCCGGCAGAAGGTCATCACCGGAGTCCGCAAGGCCTGCCAGGGCCGCCCGGTCACCGAGGACGCCCTCGCCCAGCTCGGCCAGCGGGTCGAGGAGTGCGTGCGGGCCAGCGGCAGCGCCGAGCTGACCACCCACGACGTCGGGCTGGCCATACTCGGCCCGCTGCGGGACCTCGACGTGGTCGCCTACCTGCGCTTCGCCAGCGTGTACCAGGCGTACGACGGACTCGAGGACTTCGAGGCCGCCATCGCGGAGATCCGCGCCGAGCGGCCCGCCCCCGAGGCGGACGGCACCTGCGTGCCCGTTCCCGCCGCCGCGCCCTAGGAGGCGCGCCGGGCCCCCGCGGGCCCGCCCAGGAGTCACCACCGTGCGGCCCCAGTGGGCCGGCAGCGCCACACCGGCCCCGCGTGGGCCCCCGCGTGCCCGAAACCGGGGCACGGAACACAACGAACCGTGCGCAAGCGGACGGGGTCCCGTCTGCCCGCACACCGGAAGAACGAACCAGCGGTGCCCGGATTTTTCGGGGCACTTCGGGCGTTTGCCCAGGAGGAGGAGCGAGAAGTGACAGACACCACGAGCGGTTCCGCACGCGGGTCGAAGTCCGAGAAGGCCGCGGCCAAGGCCGCCAAGGCCCCGAAGGGCGGTCTCCGGATGGAGCGCATCCACACCACCCCTGGCGTGCACCCGTACGACGAGGTCCGCTGGGAGCGGCGCGACGTCGTCATGACCAACTGGCGCGACGGCTCCATCAACTTCGAGCAGCGCGGCGTCGAGTTCCCCGACTTCTGGTCGGTCAACGCCGTCAACATCGTCACGTCCAAGTACTTCCGCGGCGCCGTCGGCACCCCCCAGCGCGAGTGGAGCCTCAAGCAGATCATCGACCGCGTGGTGCTCACCTACCGCGCGGCCGGCGAGAAGCACGGCTACTTCGCCACCAAGGACGACGCCGAGATCTTCGAGCACGAGCTGACCCACGCCCTCCTCCACCAGGTGTTCAGCTTCAACTCGCCGGTCTGGTTCAACGTCGGCACCAAGCAGCCCCAGCAGGTCAGCGCCTGCTTCATCCTGTCCGTCGACGACTCCATGGAGTCGATCCTCGACTGGTACAAGGAAGAGGGCATGATCTTCAAGGGCGGCTCCGGCGCCGGCCTCAACCTCTCCCGGATCCGCTCCTCCAAGGAGCTGCTCTCCTCCGGCGGCAACGCCTCCGGCCCGGTCTCCTTCATGCGCGGCGCCGACGCCTCCGCCGGCACCATCAAGTCCGGCGGCGCCACCCGGCGCGCGGCCAAGATGGTCGTCCTGGACGTCGACCACCCGGACGTCGAGGCCTTCATCGAGACCAAGGTGAAGGAGGAGGAGAAGATCCGCGCCCTGCGCGACGCGGGCTTCGACATGGACCTCGGCGGCGACGACATCACGTCCGTCCAGTACCAGAACGCCAACAACTCGGTCCGCGTCAGCGACGAATTCATGACCGCCGTCGAGAACGGCACCGAATTCGGCCTGCGCGCCCGGATGACCGGCGAGGTCATCGAGACCGTCGACGCCAAGAAGCTGTTCCGCAAGATGGCCGAGGCCGCCTGGGCCTGCGCCGACCCCGGCATCCAGTACGACTCCACCATCAACCACTGGCACACCTGCCCCGAGTCCGGACGCATCAACGCCTCCAACCCGTGCTCGGAGTACATGCACCTGGACAACTCCAGCTGCAACCTCGCCTCGCTGAACCTGATGAAGTTCCTGCGCGACGACGACTCGTTCGACGCCGAGCGCTTCGCCAAGGTCGTCGAGCTGGTCATCACCGCGATGGACATCTCCATCTGCTTCGCCGACTTCCCCACCGAGAAGATCGGCGAGACCACCCGCGCCTTCCGCCAGCTCGGCATCGGCTACGCCAACCTCGGCGCCCTGCTGATGGCCACCGGCCACGCCTACGACAGCGAGGGCGGCCGCGCCCTGGCCGGCGCCATCACCTCGCTGATGACCGGCACCGCCTACCGCCGCGGCGCCGAACTCGCCGGCGTCGTCGGCCCGTACGACGGCTACGCCCGCAACGCCACCGCCCACCAGCGGGTCATGAAGCAGCACGCCGACGCCTCCCTGGACGCCGTCTCCTTCGACGACCTGGACGCCCCGGTCTGGCTCGCGGCCAACAAGTCCTGGCAGGACGTGCTGCGCATCGGCGCGCAGAACGGCTTCCGCAACGCCCAGGCCTCGGTCCTCGCCCCGACCGGCACCATCGGCCTGATGATGGACTGCGACACCACCGGCGTCGAGCCCGACCTCGCCCTGGTCAAGTTCAAGAAGCTCGTCGGCGGCGGCTCGATGCAGATCGTCAACGGCACCGTCCCGCGCGCCCTCAAGCGGCTCGGCTACCAGGACGAGCAGATCGAGGCGATCGTCGCCCACATCGCCGAGCACGGCAACGTGGTCGACGCGCCGGGCCTCAAGGCCGAGCACTACGAGGTGTTCGACTGCGCGATGGGCGAGCGCTCCATCTCCCCGATGGGCCACGTGCGGATGATGGCGGCGATCCAGCCCTGGATCTCCGGCGCCATCTCCAAGACCGTGAACATGCCCGCCGCGGCGACCGTCGAGGACGTCGAGGAGATCTACTTCGAGGCGTGGAAGATGGGCGTCAAGGCGCTCGCCATCTACCGCGAGAACTCGAAGGTCGGCCAGCCGCTCTCGGCCAAGAAGAAGGACTCCGAGGCCAAGGCCGAGGAGACCCCCGCCGCCGTGGTCGAGAAGGTCGTCGAGTACCGCCCCGTCCGCAAGCGCCTGCCCAAGGGCCGCCCGGGCATCACCACCTCCTTCACGGTCGGTGGCGCCGAGGGCTACATGACCGCCAACTCCTACCCGGACGACGGCCTCGGCGAGGTCTTCCTGAAGATGTCCAAGCAGGGCTCGACCCTCGCGGGCATGATGGACGCCTTCTCCATCGCCGTCTCGGTCGGCCTGCAGTACGGCGTGCCGCTGGAGACCTACGTCTCGAAGTTCACCAACATGCGCTTCGAGCCGGCCGGTCTGACCGACGACCCGGACGTGCGGATGGCCCAGTCGATCGTCGACTACATCTTCCGCCGCCTGGCGCTGGACTTCCTGCCGTTCGAGACCCGCTCGGCGCTGGGGATCCACTCCGTCGAGGAGCGCACCCGCCACCTGGAGACCGGCTCGTACGAGCCGCTGGAGGCCGAGGAGCTCGACACCGAGTCCCTCGCCCAGTCCGCCCCGGTCGCCGCGGCCAAGCCGGCCCCGGCCCCCGCCCCGGCCGTGGAGGCGCCCAAGGCGGCCCCGAAGCAGGCCCACAACTCCACGGAGCTGATGGAGATCCAGCTCGGCCTCAACGCCGACGCGCCGCTCTGCTTCTCCTGCGGCACCAAGATGCGCCGCGCCGGCAGCTGCTACCTCTGCGAGGGCTGCGGCTCCACCAGCGGCTGCAGCTGACCGCAGCGCTGACCCCGCGCGGGTGAGCCACCGCTGAGGCGGGGCGAGCCGTCGCTGAGGCGGGGCGAGGACTTTTACGTCCTCGCCCCGCCTCTTCTCGTTGTCCCGGGGCGCCGATGTCACGAACCGGGGGTGGTGGTCGGTCGTAGGGGGTGACAGTGCTGGGTGAGAGGAGCGGTGTGGTGACGGGGACGGTGCTGGTGACCGGGGCGACGGGGACGTTGGGCCGGGAGGTGGTGCGGCTGCTGGCGGCGCGCGGGGTGGCGGTGCGGGGGTTGAGCCGGCGGGCGCGGGAGACGGGTGACGGGGTCGAGTGGGTGGTCGGGGACCTGGTGGGCGGGGCGGGGATCGCGGCGGCCGTGGCCGGGGTGGAGACGGTGCTGGACTGCGCGACCACGCAGGGGCGGAAGGACGTGGCGGGGGTCGGGCGGCTGGTGACTGAGGCCCGGCGGGCCGGGGTGCGGCACCTGGTGTACGTGTCGATCGTGGGGATCGACCGGGTGCCGCTCGGGTACTACCGGGCGAAGCTCGACTGTGAGCGGCTGGTGCGGGAGTCCGGGCTGGGGTGGACGGTGCTGCGGGCGACGCAGTTCCACGACCTGCTGCTCAAGGCCTTCGACCTGAGCGCGCGGCTGCCGGTGTTCCCGGTGGCGAGCGGTGCCGAGGTGCAGCCGGTGGACGTCCGGGAGGTGGCGGAGCGGCTGGTGGACCTGGTGGGGCGGGAGCCGGCCGGGTTCGCGCCGGAGGTGGGCGGGCCGCGGGTGCGGTCGTACCGGGAGCTGGCGCAGGCCTACCTGCGGGCGGCGGGGCGGCGGCGGCCGGTGCTGCCGCTGCGGGTGCCGGGGGCGGCGGGTCGGGCCCTGCGGGCGGGTGGGCTGACGACGCCGGAGCGGGCGGTGGGGCGGGGGAGCTTCGAGGAGGCGTTGGAGCGGCGGTTCGGCTGAGCCGGGGGCCCGTCGGTCGACCTTGATGAAGTTGTCAACCAGGGTTGACATTCCTGAGAGTGTCAACCAGAGTTGACGTCATGAGCGAGAGCGGAGAGCTCGCGGCCGCCGCGAGCAGTCGTGACCCCGCCGTGGGGCTCCGGGCGGTCCGCGCCCTGCGTGATCTGGCGGACCGTCTGGAGGCCCTCCAGGTGGGCAACGCCCGGTCACAGGGCTGGTCCTGGCAGGACATCGCGGTCTGCCTCGGGGTGACCAGGCAGGCGGTGCACAAGAAGCACGCACGGCGGGGGCCCGGCAAGGGCGAGGACGGAGGCTGAGCGATGTTCGAACGGTTCACTCAGGGGGCCCGGCGGGCCGTGGTCATCGCCCAGGAGGAGGCGAGGCAGCTGCGGGACGACCGGGTCGGGACGGAGCACCTCCTGCTGGGGATCCTGGAGCAGTCGCAGGACCCGGCACTGGCCGTGCTGATCGGGGCCGGCCTGGACCAGGAGGCGGCGCGGCAGGCGGTACGACGCCTGCGGGGGAAGGGGGACCGGCAGGTCCTGGCCACGATCGGGGTCGACCTGGACGCGGTGCGGGAGGCGGTCGAGGCGGCCTTCGGGGAGGGGGCGCTGGACGCCCCGCCGGAGGAGGGGCGCAAGCGCTGGGGCCGGTTCCGCTCCGGCGGCGCCACGGCCGGGCACATCCGGTTCTCGGCCTCGGCGAAGAAGGCGCTGGAGCTCTCCCTGCGGGAGTCGCTGCGCCTGGGGTCGAAGGAGATCGGGGCGGGCCACCTGCTGCTCGGGGTGCTCCGCGAGGGGGAGGGGCTCGGGGTGCTGGTGGTCGCCGACCACGGGCTGGACACGGCGGAGGTGCGGCAGGCGGTGGAGGCGGAACTGGCCTGAGCGGCGGTGCCGGGAAGGGGTGGAAGGTGTCGCCGTGCGGTGTACTCGGCGTGAATGAAGGAGATTGACCGTCAACTAGCGGGTTGAGGGCAATGTCTGAATCGATATGATCGGCCGAAAGCGTGAACCGATCAGCCGCCCGGAGACGTTTCGCGACGCCACCGGGCGGTCTGGTATGCGCCCGACCAGCTGTCGGCGGCCGCGACCGTCGCCGACCCGCCGCCCGCGCCGCCGCCCGCCGACGTTGCCGAGGACCGCCCCGATGAGAGAAGCCACCAGCCCCGACGGTCGGCCGCGCCGCCGCTCCGCGCGGCGCACCGTCGCCCTGACCGCGGCCGCCGTGCTGCTGGCGCTGGTCGCCGCGCCGGTCGGCATCGGCCGGGCCCTGGGCGCGCACCAACCGCTCACCGCGCTCGCGGTGGCCGCCGTGGCGGTGCTCTGGCTGATCGTGGTCGGCCTGGCCGCGAGCGGCGCCGAGCGCGCCCGCCGGCTGACCGGGGACCTGGCCGCCCAGCACCAGGAGACCCGGGCCGCGCTGGTCGCCGCCGGCACCGCCCGGCAGGCCGAGACGGCCGCCCAGGACCGGGCCGCCGCCGCGTTCGCCGAACGGGACGCCGCCCGGGCCGAGCACGCCCGGGTCGAGGCGGACCTCACCGCCGCGCAGGCCGAGTCGGCCCGACTGGGGGCCGAGCTGGCGGCCGAGCGGGCCGCGGCCGGCGCGGAGCGGGAGCGGGTCGCCGCCGAGCGGGCCGAACTGGAGCGGATCCCCGAGGGCGTGCTGCCCGAGCTGGTGAAGAAGCTGCGCGGGGGCGCGTCCGTGGACAGTGCGCTGGCCGCCCACCGCCGGCACCCCCAGTACGCGCTGCTGCGGGCGGTCGGCGAGGAGGTCGGCCGCGGCGAGCGGCTGCGGGCCGCCGCGCTCGCGGTCTGCGCGACCGCAGCCGGCCGGGTCCAGGCGCTGGCCACGAGCATGCACGCCGAACTGCGCGAGATGCAGCACCGGCACGACGAGGAGGTCCTCGGCGACCTGCTGCGGCTGGACCACTCGACCGCCCAGGCGGGCCGGATGGCGGACAGCATCGCGGTGCTCACCGGTGCCCGCTCCGGCCGCCGTTGGGCCAAGCCGATCGCGGTGGAGTCGGTGCTGCGCGGTGCGCTCGGCCGGATCGGCGCCTACCAGCGGGTGCGGCTGCACAACGCCAGCACCGCCGCGGTGGCCGGCTTCGCGGCCGAGGGCGTGATGCACGCGCTGGCCGAACTGCTGGACAACGCCACCAACTTCTCCGCCCCGCCGGCCGAGGTGCACGTCTACGTCGAGGAGGTGCCGGCCGGTCTGGCGGTCACCGTCGAGGACAGCGGGCTGGGCCTGAGCGACAGTTGGCTGCGCCGGGCCGAACGCGCCGTCTCCGCCGAGCCGCTGGACCTCGCCACGCTGTCCGCCGGCACCCGGCTGGGCCTCGCGGTGGTCGGTGTGCTGGCCCGTAAGCACGGGCTGCAGATCTCCTTCCGGCCGTCGGCCCGCGGCGGCACCGGGGTGGTGATGCTGATCCCGCAGCAGGTGGTCACCCACCCGGCTCCGGCGCCCGCCCCGGCGGCCGCGCCCGTGACGGCTTCCGGGGCGGCTTCCGGGCCCGCCGTGGAGTCCGTGCGCCCCGCGCTCACTCCCGCCCGCCCGGCGCCCGCCTCGTTGCCGCCCGTGCCCGCCGCGCCGAGCGCCGCCCCGACCGCGGTACCGACCGCGGCACCGGCCGCGGTACCGGCCGCGGTACCGGCCGCCACGGCGGTCCCGGCGCCCGCCGCGCCTGCCCAGACCCCGTCCGGGCCGACCCGGATGACCGACAGCGGCCTGCCGCAGCGCCGCCGCGGGCAGACGCTGGCCACCACCACCCCGGCGGCGGCCCCGGCCGCGAAGCCCGTACGGACCGACGCGGTGCGCGCCGCCGCCCGGTTCGGGGCCTTCCGCCGGGCCGCCCAGCCGGCGCTGCCCGCCCCCGGGACGGCGCCGACCGCGGACTCCGAGACCACGCCCGACGCTTCCCCCGTCACCGAGAAGGACTCCCGATGAGCAGCGCCACCGACCGCGACCTCGACTGGCTGTTGGAAAACCTGCTGGCGGCAACCCCCGGCTCCCGGCACGCCCTGGTGCTGTCCGCCGACGGCCTCAAGCTCTGCCACACCGCCGGGCTGAGCGCCGACCAGGCCGACCAGCTGGCGGCGATCGCCTCCGGGCTGCAGAGCCTGGCGCACGGCGCCTCGATCGAGTTCGGGGACGGCAGCGGCGGCGTCCGGCAGTCGATGACCGAGTTCCACGGCGGCATCCTGTGCATCGTGGCGGCCGGTGAGGGCGCGCACCTCGCGGTGGTCACGGACGACGAGGCGGACGTGGGCGTGGTCGGCCACAACATGCACGGCCTGATCGAGCAGATCGGCGTCCACCTCAGCGCGCCCGCCCGGGAGGCGGCCGCGGAGTCCGGCGCGGCCGCCGCGGGCGAGAGCGCCGGGATATGAACGCCGGGCCGGTGCTGCCGGGCCGGGACGACGACCCGGACCGCCTCTACACCATCACCGGGGGTCGCAGCCGCGCCCCTTCGGTCGCCTTCGACCTGGTCACCCTGATCGTCGCGGAGCGACAGCCGGCGCCGGGGATGCAGTCGGAGCACGTCCGGATCCTGCGGATGTGCGAGGCCCCGACGGCCGTGGTGGAGGTGGCGGCGGAACTGTCGCTGCCGGTCTCGGTGGTGAAGATCCTGCTCGGCGACCTGCTGGAGGCCGGGGCGGTCACCGCCCGGCACCCCAGGTTCGCGCCGAACAAGGCCCGGCTGCCCGATCTCGACACGTTGAAGCAGGTGCTGCATGGCCTCCAACGGCTCTGACCTCCAGGACCTCCGGCCCGCGGCGCGCACCCCGCTGCGGGCGACCGCCGACAACGCGCTGAAGATCGTGGTGGTCGGCGGGTTCGGGGTGGGCAAGACCACCCTGGTCGGCTCGGTCAGCGAGATCCGCCCGCTGAACACCGAGGAGGTGATGACCCGGGCGGGGGAGGGCATCGACCCGGCCGGCAGCTGGGGCAAGCGCTCCACCACCGTCGCCTTCGACTTCGGCCGGATCACCCTGTCGGAGCGCCAGGTGCTGTACCTGTTCGGCGCGCCCGGGCAGGAGCGCTTCTGGTTCCTCTGGGACCGGCTGTTCAGCGGTGCGCTGGGGGCGGTCGTGCTGGTGGACACCCGGCGGCTGGAGGACTCCTGGTACGCGATCGACCGGCTGGAGCACCACGGCACGCCGTTCGTCGTGGCCCGCAACAACTTCGGCGAGCCCGGCCACACCCTGGAGCAGGTCCGGGAGGCGCTGGACCTGCCGCCGGAGGTCCCGCTGGTGGACTGCGACGCCCGTGACCGGGAGTCCGGCAAGCGGGTGCTGATCGCGCTGGTCCACCACCTGGCCGCCCTCGCCGGGGCCGACGCGGCGGCGCTGGCCGAACCCGGCGAACCCGGCACGGCGGCGCCGGCCGAACCCGGCACGGCGGTCGGGCCCGATGCGGCCCCCGGACCCGATGCGGCCTCCAGGCCCGACGAGCCGGGTGAGCCGACCGTCCCCGGCGCACCCGACGCGATCTACGAGGAGAGCACCCCGTGACCGAGCCCGCCGTCACCCCGCCCCCGGGCTGCCCGGCGCACACCGGCGCCACGCCGCTGTACGGGCCGCGCTTCCAGACCGACCCGGCCCAGCTCTACCGCGAGCTGCGCGCCGCCCACGGCCCGGTCGCCCCGGTCGAGCTGGCCGGCGGCGTGCCCGCCTGGCTGGTCATCGGCTACCGGGAGCTCCAGCAGGTCACCGGCCAACCGCAGCTGTTCGGCCGGGACTCCAGCCGCTGGCACGCGTGGCAGACGCTGCCCGCGGACTGGCCGTTGAAGCCGATGATGGCCCCGGTGCCGTCGATCCTGTACGCGGAGGGCGAGGAGCACGTCCGGCGGTCCCGGGCGGTCACCGACGCGCTGGCCGGGATCGACCCGTACGAGCTGCGCAAGCACGCCGAGGAGATCGCCGACGGGCTGATCGACGAGTTCGCCGGGCGCGGCGAGGCCGATCTGGTCGCCGAGTACGCGCACCGGATGCCGCTGCTGGTGCTGTGCCGGGTGCTGGGCCTGGACGAGGAGCAGGCGCCGCAGCTCATCGCGGCGCTGCTGGCCATGCTGGACGGCGGTGCGGACGCCCCGGCCGGCGCCCAGCGGCTGCTGGAGCTGATGCTCGCGCTGGTGGAGGAGAAGTCCGAGCGCCCGGGGGCCGACGTGGCCTCGCGGATGCTGGAGCACCCGGCGGGGCTGACCCACGACGAGGTGATGCGGGACCTGCGGGTGCTGCTGATCTCCGGCCACCAGCCGAGCTCGTACTGGATCTCCAACGCGCTGCGGCTGATGCTCACCGACGAGCGGTTCTCCGCGTCGCTGGCGGGCGGGCGGCGCAGCATCAGCCAGGCGCTCAACGAGGCGCTCTGGGAGGACACGCCGGTCCAGATCTTCGCCGGGCGCTGGGCGGTGCGGGACACCCAGCTCGGCGGCCAGCGGATCGCCGAGGGCGACATGCTGCTGCTGGGTTTCGCCGGGGCCAACGCGGACCCGTCGGTGCGCCAGGCCGACGGCCGTCCGGCCGAGGGGAACCGGGCGCACATGAGCTACTCGTACGGCGAGCACGGCTGCCCGTTCCCGGCCCAGGAGGCGGCCGAGGTGATCGCCACCACCGCGATCGAGGTGCTGCTGGACCGGCTGCCGGACCTGCGGCTGGCGGTGGCCGAGCACGCCTTGGTGTGGCGGCCCTCGGCCTGGGTGCGCGGACTGGTCGCGCTGCCGGTCTCGTTCAGCCCGGGGTACTAGCCCACGCCCTGGGGAGGTCTTGCGGATCTTGGTCGGGCCGGTCAGGATCCACAGGACGTGCACAACCGTTCGAAGACCCCTTACGTCAAGGAGAGTTGCCGCCGATGACCGCTGCCCCGGCCCCGGCCCCGATCGCCCTCGACCCGTTGGCCCGCGACAACGCCGCCGAGGGTGCCCTGCTGCGGGCCGCCGGTCCGGCGGTGCCGGTCGTGCTGCCCGGCGGGGTCGCCGCCTGGGCGGTGACCCGGCACGCGGCCGCGCGCGACCTGCTGACCGACGCCCGGTTGGTCAAGGACGCCCGGCACTGGGCGGCCTACCAGCGCGGTGAGGTGCCGAAGACCTGGCCGCTGATCGGCCTGGCGGTGCCGGGCCCGAGCATGGTGACCACGGACGGTGCCGAGCACCGCCGGCTGCGGGCGCTGGTCGCCCAGGCCTTCACCCCGCGCCGGGTCGAGCTGATGCGCCCGCGGGTGGAGGAGATCACCCACGCGCTGCTGGACGCCCTGGCGGCCGGGGAGCCGCTGGTCGACCTCAAGTCGGCCTTCGCCTTCCCGCTGCCGATGACGGTGATCTGCTCGCTGCTGGGCGTCCCGGAGTCGGAGCACGGCCTGCTGCGCGACCTGTACGAGCGGTTCTTCGGGGTCAAGCCCGACCCGGAGGGCATCCAGGCGACCGTCGCCGGGCTGAACGCCTTCGTCAACGGCCTGGTGGCGCAGCGCCGTTCGGCGCCGGGCGAGGACCTGGCGAGCGCGCTGCTGGCGGCGGACACCGAGGGCGGGGCGCTCACCGACGCGGAGGCGGCGGCCACCCTGCGGGTGATCATCGCGGCCGGCCACGAGACCACCGTCAACCTGATCGGCAACGCGGTGCGGGCGCTGCTGGCGCACCCGGACCAGCTGGCGCTGGTGCGCGCGGGCGAGGTCTCCTGGGACGCGGTGATCGAGGAGTCGCTCCGCTGGACCCCGCCGACCAGCAACTTCCTGTTCCGCTTCGCCGCCGAGCCGATCGAGGTCGGCGAGCTGGTGATCCCGGCGGGCGACCCGGTGCTGGTCTCGTACAACGCCATCGGCCGGGACCCGCTGCAGCACGGGGTGACGGCGGAGCTGTTCGACATCACCCGGGACCCGACCCGGCACCTCTCCTTCGGCCACGGTCCACACGTCTGCCCCGGCTCGCCGCTGGCCCGGCTGGAGGCGGCGGTCGCGCTGCCGGCGCTGTTCGAGCGCTTCCCCGGGCTGTCACTGACCGTGCCGGACGGCGAGCTGCGGCCGAGCCCGTCGCTGGTGGTGAACAGCCTGCAGGAGCTGCCCGTCCGGCTCTGGTGACCGGCCCGACCGGCATCGTCTGACGGTTCGTCAGATACGCGGCCCCGTCCGGATTCCGGGCGGGGCCGCAGGGGTTAGCGGGGCATGCCCGCGGGCCCTCGGAGGGCGGTCGCCGGTTTCGGACGTGATGATCGGGGCACCGGTGTGGGGGAAGGTCGACCATGGACCTTGGCGGCGGCGGAAGGCTGCGTTAACGTCGTCGGACCGGTTCGGCCGTCCGTTCGTTCGTCCGTCCGTCCGTTCGTCCGCCCGCCCAGCGATCCCTGCACGCCCATCTCCGGTACAGCGCAATGTCGTTCAGTCCACCCGAGGCAGCCCACCCGAGGCAGCACGCCCTGGCGAGGAGGACCGCATTGACCCTCAACCCGAACGCGCCGTCCGCGAGTTCACGCCGTCGAACGGTGGCCGTACCCGCCCTGCTGGCGGCGCTGGCCCTGACCGCGGCCTGCTCGAACAGCTCCGGCGGTTCGGGCGGCGGCGACGGGGCGGCCCGGACGCTGACCGGCGACTGCGCCAAGTACCAGCCGTACGCCGGGCATTCGGGCACCACGGTGACGATGTTCGCCTCGATCCTCAGTCCGGAGTCGGACAACCTGGAGAAGTCCTGGGCCGAGTTCAGCTCGTGCACCGGGATCAAGATCAGCTACGAGGGGTCCAACGACTTCGAGTCCCAGCTGCCGGTCCGGGTGGCCGGCGGCAACGCCCCGGACTTCGCGATCATCCCCCAGCCGGGCCTGCTGGCGCAGATGGTGAAGAGCGGCAAGGTGGTCAAGCCGCCCGCCCAGACCGTCGCCAACCAGGACAAGTGGAGCCCGGTCTGGAAGACCTACGGCTCGGTCGACGGCACCTTCTACGCGGCGCCGATGAGCGCCAACATGAAGTCCCTGGTCTGGTACTCGCCGAAGGCCTTCAAGGCGGCCGGCTACGAGGTGCCGAAGACCTGGGCGGACCTCATGGCGCTCAGCGACCGGATCGCCAAGGCGGGCGGCCCCAAGCCCTGGTGCGGGGGCATCGCCTCCGGCACGGCCACCGGCTGGCCGGCCACCGACTGGCTGGAGGAGGTGGTCCTGGGCACGTACGGCGGTGAGGTGTACGACCAGTGGGTCGGCCACCAGGTGAAGTTCTCCGACCAGAAGATCGCCACGGCGATGCGGACGGTCGCCGACTGGATGCTGAACCCGGCCTGGGTCAACGGCGGTTACGGCGACGTCAAGTCGATCGCCACCACCACCTTCCAGGACGCGGGCGCGCCGATCCTCACCGGCAAGTGCGCGATGCTCCAGCAGGCCTCCTTCTACGAGGCGCAGTGGCCCAAGGGCACCAAGGTCGCCCCGGACGGCGACGTCTTCGCCTTCCACCTGCCCGCCGTCAACCCGGCGATCGCCAACCCGGTCGAGGGCGGCGGCGAGTTCCTGGCCGCCTTCTCCAGCAAGCCCGAGGCGCAGGCGGTGCAGAACTACCTGTCCAGTTCGGACTGGGCGAGCAGCCGGGTGAGGACCGCGACCGGCTGGGTCTCGGCCAACCAGGGCGTGGACAAGTCCCTGTACACGGATCCGATCGACAAGCTCTCCGCGGAGGCGCTGACCGACCCGAGCGCCACCTTCCGCTTCGACGCCTCCGACATGATGCCGGCGGCCGTCGGCTCCGGGCAGGAGTGGAAGTCGCTGACCGCCTGGTTCGCCGAGGGGCAGTCGATCCAGAAGGTCGCCGCCGACATCGACGCCGCCTGGCCGAAGTAGCCCACCGAGGCAACTGTTGGGGGCAGCTGTCGAGGCAGCCGTCGAAGCGGTCCGCCCGGCCGGACGTCCGGGACCACCCGCCGAGGGCGGTGCGGGGCCACCCACCCGCACCGCCCGCCCCTCCTCCCCGTCACCTGCTCCCTGATCTGCTCCCTGACCCCGCTTCCCCTTCCTGCTGGACGAACCGAAGGGACGTGCAGCCATGCCCGTAACCGGCTCCCCGCCGGCCGCCGGCTCCCTGGCCGTCGGCGCCTGGGGCGACGCGGCGATCAAGTTCGGCAACAGCTTCGGCGCGATCGCGGGCTTCCTCGGCGTCCTGCTGGTGGTCTTCCTGGTGGCCGGACGCGCCCGGGGCCGGCTGGCCCGCCCGCTGGCCGTCCTGGTCTTCCTGGGCCCGGCGGTGCTGCTGCTGGCGGTCGGCCTGGTGGCGCCGCTGATCCGTACGGTCTACCTGAGCCTGCACAGCGCGGACGGCAGCACCTTCGTCGGCGGCGAGAACTTCGGCTGGGCGTTCACCACCGACTCGGTGCGGAAGGTGCTGCTCAACACCCTGCTGTGGCTGGTGGTCGCGCCGCTGGTGGCGACCGGTCTCGGCCTGGTGCTGGCGCTGCTGGTGGACCGGATGCGCGGCCAGTCGGTCTACAAGTCGCTGATCTTCATGCCGATGGCGATCTCGCTGGTGGGCGCCTCGATCATCTTCAAGTTCGTCTACGAGGCGCGCGGCAAGGATCAGCCGCAGATCGGCCTGCTCAGCCAGCTCGCCCACGCGGTGGGCTGGTCGGACCCGCCCAACTGGCTGCTCAGCCAGCCGCTGAACACCTTCCTGCTGATGGCGGTGATGGTCTGGGTGCAGACCGGCTTCGCGATGGTGGTGCTCTCGGCGGCGATCAAGGCGATCCCGGACGAGGTGGTGGAGGCGGCCCGGCTCGACGGTGCGACCGGGGCGCGGCTGTTCTGGCACGTCACCGTGCCGATGATCCGCACCACGGTGATGGTCGTGCTGACCACTGTCATGATCATCACCTTGAAGGCCTTCGACATCGTCCGCACCATGACCGGCGGCAACTTCGGCACCCAGGTGCTGGCCAACGAGATGTACTCGCAGTCCTTCGTGCAGTTCAACGACGGGCGGGGCGGCGCCCTCGCGGTCCTGCTGTTCCTCGCGGTGCTGCCGCTGGTGGCCTACAACATCGTCCAGCTGCGGAGGGAGCGTGAGGTGCGGTGAGCACTCCTGAGGCGAAAGCCGTCAGCCGCCGTCCGGCCGGGGGGAGCCCCGTGCGGAAGGCTTTCAGCAGCCCCCTGGCCTCGCTGTTCGTGATCGCCGTGACGGTGCTCTGGACGGTCCCGACCCTCGGCCTGCTGGTGACCTCGCTGCGCCCCAAGCAGGACGTGACGAAGGACGGCTGGTGGAACGCCCTGCTCCACCCGGACTTCGGCCTCGGCAACTACCACGCGGTGCTGTTCGAGGGCGGCTCCGGCGGCTCCACCGGCCTGATGCCCTTCCTGGTGAACTCGCTGGCGATCAGCATCCCGGCCACCTTCTTCCCGCTGGTGCTCGCGGCGATGGCGGCGTACGCGCTGGCGTGGGTGCGGTTCCGGGGGAGCGACGCGGTGTTCTTCACGGTGTTCGCGCTCCAGGTGGTGCCGCTCCAGATGGCGCTGATCCCGCTGCTCCGGCTGTTCTCCGGCGGTGCGCACCTGGGGGCGCTGACGCTGATCCCCGCGGTGGACCTCAAGGGCAGCTACGCGCCCGTCTGGCTGGCGCACACCATGTTCGCGATGCCGCTGGCGGTGTTCCTGCTGCACAACTTCATCGCCCAGCTGCCGCGCGACCTGATGGAGGCGGCGGTGGTGGACGGCGCCTCGCACTTCAAGATCTTCCGTTCGATCGTGCTGCCGCTGTGCGCCCCGGCGCTGGCCTCGTTCGCGATCTTCCAGTTCCTCTGGGTCTGGAACGACCTGCTGGTCGCGCTCACCTTCGCCGGCGGCACGCCGGAGGTGGCGCCGATGACGGTCCGGCTGGCGCAGCTGTCCGGGTCGCTGGGCGGGCGCTGGGAGCTGCTCACGGCGGGGGCGTTCCTGTCGATCACCGTGCCGCTGGTCGTCTTCTTCGGCCTGCAGCGGTACTTCGTCCGAGGACTGCTGGCGGGCTCGGTCAAGGGGTAGGGCGGGCGGCTCCGGCGGTACGCCTTGGTGCCAGCGGGCCCGGGAGGCTTCTGAACGCGTTCAGAACCAACTTTTGAACTTGTTCAGAATCGTCTACAGTCGGCTGCGGCAGGGCGTCGAGAGCGCCCGCCCCGCGGACCGCCCGGAGGACGGCTTCCGCATGCCCGCCGACCACCGAGGGTGACTCATGCCAGGCCCGTCCACGCCTGCCCCGTCCGATCCGCAGCCGGGGGCCGAGCGCGGCCCGTCGGTCGACCACGGCCCGTCGGCCGAGCACAGCCCGTCGGCGGAGTACGGCCCGTCGGTCGAGTACGGCCCGTCGGCGGAGTACGGCCCGTCGGTCGAGTACGGCCCGTCGGCGGAGTACGGCCCGTCGGTCGAGTACGGCCCGTCGGCCGAGCCGGACGCGCAAGCCGCCCCGGACTCGCCGTTCGACATGTACCGGCCCGGCGCCCCGTACCGCTCGCCGAGCGCCCCCGTGCCCCCGCCGCCCGGCCGGCTGCGCGCCACCGACCCCGAACGGCACGCGGCCGCCACCCCCCGGGTCCTCCTGCTCGCCCTGCTCGCGGGTCTGCTGACGGCCTGGCTGCTGTACGACGGAGTCGGCGCCAACCTGCTGATCTGCGGTGCCGCCACGGCCGTCGTCGCCGGCCTGGTCGCCCGTACGGCCGGCCGCCGGATCCGGCCCTGGACCCTCGTCTGGAGCCTGCTGGCCCTCGCCCTGCTCGCCGTCCCGGCCCGCTGGGACGCGGGCTGGCCCGCGCTGCTCGCCTCCGGCTGCGCGCTGGGGCTGGCCTCGCTCGCCCTGCACGGCGGGCGCCGCTGGGCGGGGGTGCTGCTCGCCCTGCCCGCCCTGGTCTGGCAGTTGATCCCGGGCGTGAGCTGGATCTGGGACAGCCTGGAGGGCCGGCCGCTGCCGGGGGCCGGACGGGTCGTCCCGGTGCTCAAGGCGCTCGCGGTCGCCGCCGTCCTGCTGACCGTCTTCGGCCTGCTCTTCGCCGGCGCGGACGCCGCCATGGCGGACCTGCTGACCGGCCTGGTCCCCAGCTTCGACGTCCACCAACTGCCGGGGCGCGGCGCGCTGTTCGGGCTCGGCACGCTCGCCGCCCTCGGCTTCGCGCACATCGCCGCCGGACCGCGCCGCTGGGACCGGCTGGAGGTTCGCCCGGGCCGCGAACGGCGGCGGCTGGAATGGGCTCTGCCGCTGGTCGCGCTCGACCTGCTGTTCGGCGCCTTCGCGGTGATCCAGGCGGTCGTGGTGCTCGGCGGCGCGGACGCCGTGCTGGCCAACACCGGGATGAGCCGCTCCGCGTACGCCCGGCAGGGCTTCTGGCAGCTGAGCGTGATCACCGTGCTGACCCTGGTCGTGGTGGCCGTCGCCAAGCGCTGGGCGCCGCGCACCACCCCGGGTGACCGCCGACTGGCCAGGATCCTGCTCGGACTGCTCTGCCTGCTCGCGCTGGTCGTGGTCGCCTCGGCGCTCGGCCGGATGTGGTTCTACGTGGACGCCTCCGGGCTCACCAGGCTGCGGCTGTGGGTGCTGGTGGTCGAGATCTGGCTGGGCGCCGTGTTCCTGCTGCTGCTCGCCGCCGGCCTCACCCGCCGGGGCGGGGGCTGGCTGCCGCGCGCCGTCGTCCTCAGCGGGATGCTCACTGTCGCCGTGTACGGGCTGATGGGGCCGGACGCGATCGTCGCGGAGCAGAACGTGGCCCGGTACGAGCGGTCGGAGCAGATCGACCTGCGCAACGTCCGTGACCTCTCGGCGGACGCGGTGCCCGCCCTGGACCGGCTGCCCGAGCCGGAGCGGTCCTGCGCGCTGCAACTGATCCGGCGGGACCTGGACCAGGACACCCGGCCCTGGTACGCCGCCGGCGGCTCGGTCGCCGGGGCCCGGCAGGTCCTGACGGAGCGGCCGCTGGTGGAGGGGCCGAGGTCGGGCCGGGGGCCCTGCGAGTGGGCCGGGCTGGCGCCCGAGCGGGGCTGGTAGCGGGCACCGGGGTCGGGCCGGGTACGGCTCGGACGTGCTGCGGGCCGGCCGGGAGCGTGTTGCTCCCGGCCGGCCCGTTTGCGGTTCCGCCGCCCCTGCGGGGGCCGGTGCGGATCAGTGCATCGCGATGCCGGCGCTGTCGCCGCTCGGCAGGTCGCTCGCCTTCGCCTTGATGACGAGGATCGCGACCAGCAGCGCGACCCCGGCGAGCACCGCGCCGACGATGAAGCCGTGCGAGATCCCCTGGGCGAGCACCGAGTTGGCGGCCTCGGAACCCGGCGGGAAGTCGTGCTTCTCCTGGAAGTAGGCGAGCTGGTCCGGTGCGGCCGTGTGCATGAAGGCGGGCAGCTGCGCGTTGAACTCGGGCACGGCGTAGTGCGCGAAGACCGTGGTCAGGATCGACAGGCCGAGCGAACCGCCGATCTGCTGCATCGAGTTGAGCAGGCCGGAGGCGGCGCCGGTCTCCTCGCCGGGGACGCCCGCGACCGAGAGCAGCATCACCGGGACGAAGATCAGGCCCATGCCGAGGCCGAAGATCACCGTCGGGGCCAGCACGCCGTCCAGGTAGCCACTGTCCTTGTGGATCTGGGTCAGCCAGGTGAGGCCGATGGTGACCAGCAGCGCGCCGCCCACCATGAACGGCTTCGGGCCGTACTTGGCCTGGAAGGCCGAGGCGAGCTGAGCGGCGATGATGATCGACACGCTGATCGGCAGGAACGAGACACCGGCCTTGAGCGGGCTGTACCCGAGCGGGCCCTGCACGAACAGGACGACGTAGAAGAAGATGCCGAACATGGCCGCGGCCAGGCAGAGCATCATCACCAGGCCGCCGGTGCGGTTGCGGTCGGCGAACAGGTGCAGCGGGGTGATCGGCTGGTCTGTGCGCCGCTCGATCACGATGAAGGCGGCCAGCAGGAGCGCACCGGCGGCGAAGGAGCCGAGCGTCAGGGGGTCCGACCAGCCGTCCGAGGCGGCCCGGATGAAGCCGTAGACCAGGCCGACCAGGCCGAGGGTCGAGGTGAAGGCGCCGGGCAGGTCGAAGCGGCCCGGGTGGCGCTCGGACTCGGCGATGTAGCGCGGCGCGGCGATCGCGATCAGCACGGCGATCGGCACGTTGACGAAGAACACCCAGCGCCAGTCCAGGTACTCGGTCAGCAGGCCGCCGGCCAGCAGGCCGATCGCGGCCCCCGAACCGGCCACCGCCGAGAAGACGCCGAACGCCTTGTTGCGTTCCGGCCCCTCCTCGAAGTTGGTGGCGATCAGGGCGAAGGCGGTGGGTGAGCAGATCGCGCCACCGATGCCCTGGAGCGCGCGGGCGGCCAGCAGCAGCGTGCTGTCCTGGGCGAAGCCGCCCAGCAGCGAGGCCAGGCCGAACAGCAGGGTGCCGAAGATGAACACCCGGCGGCGGCCGAGGATGTCGCCCGCCCGGCCGCCGAGCAGCAGCAGCCCGCCGAAGGTCAGCGTGTAGGCGTTGATGACCCAGGACAGGTCGGTGGTCGAGAAGTTCAGCGCGTCCTTGATGTGCGGCAGCGCGATGTTCA
Source organism: Kitasatospora sp. NPDC028055 (assembly GCF_040637885.1). Taxonomy (NCBI): domain Bacteria; kingdom Bacillati; phylum Actinomycetota; class Actinomycetes; order Kitasatosporales; family Streptomycetaceae; genus Kitasatospora; species Kitasatospora sp. NPDC028055. Next base: position 54,814 of record NZ_JBEZXE010000024.1, read on the forward strand.
CGATGGTCGCGTCGAGCACCACCATGAGCTGGGTGGCCGCGATGACGGCCAGGGTGATGTTCTTCCCCCGGCCCTGGCCGGTTTTCGGCGGTGAGTTCTTGCTGAGCGTGTCGGAGATAGCCACGAACTGTGCCCCCTGCTGGCTGTGCGCGCGGTGCGGTCGGTGCGATGGGTGTGGTGGATGCGGTGGGTGTGGTGGTGCGCTCGGTGTGCGGGAACTGCGGTGCGTCGGCGGTGCAACGGTGGTGCATCGGTGGTGCTTCGCGTGTCCGGGGCCGCAGCGGATCCGCCGGCCCGAACGCGCCGCTGCGCTTCGGCGCAGGCTGGGAAGGAACGATGCCGTTCACTAATCTGGACGATAGCCTGGGCTCGATAGTGAACGCAAGCGTTCCTTAAGGATGGTGGCAATGGATCGGTTGACATGGCGCCCGGCGGCGGACCGGACGTCCGGGGGCTCCGCCGTGCCGTTGCCGTCCGGCGTGCTCCCGGTGGCGCCGGGGGTGCCGGGGGTTTCGGTGGCGCCAGGCGTACCGGCGGTGTCGGGCGTACCGGTGGTGCCGGGAGTGCAGCCGGTGTCGGGAGCGCCGGGAGAGGGGTCTGAGCGCTATTGCCCGGTCCAGGCCGTCCGCGAGGCGCTGGCCCGGCCGGTGCGGCGCCGGGGGAAGGAGTTGGAGAACGCGATCTTCGAGGCCGCGCTCGACCAGCTCACCTCCGGCGGATTCGCGCGGCTGACGATGGAGGGCGTCGCCGGCGCGGCGCGGACCGGGAAGGCCGCGCTCTACCGGCGCTGGGCGTCCAAGGACGAACTCGTCCTCGACGCCCTGGACGCCACTCTGCCACGCCCCTGCGGCATCCCCGACCTCGGGTCCACCCGGGCCGAATTGCTGCAGCTCATCGAGTTGTTCACGGACGAGATCTGCTCCCGGGCGGGCGCCGCCCTGCACGCGCTGATGGCCGAGCTCTCCCAGCAACAGGCCGAGGTGTTCAAGGACTTCATCGTGCAGCGGGTGGTCGGGCCGACCAAGGACGCCATCCTGGACATCCTCCGCCGCGGCGTCGAGCGGGGCGACGTCCGCCCCGACGCGGTCACCCCGCTGGTCGCCGACGTCGTCCCCGCGATGCTGATGTTCCAGGTGAAGGTCTCCGAGCAGGCCCTGGCCCCGGACTTCGCGGTCCGGCTGGTGGACGACGTGCTGGTCCCGATGGTCCGCCGGACGTAGCCGGTCGGGGGCCTCCGTAGGCGGGCTTAGGCTGGAGAGCGCCCCATCGGAGGGGGCTGCACTGCCGAACGGAGTCCGTGATGCCCATCGTCCCGCCGACGCACTCCGTCGAACGCTCGCTCCGCCGGGCCGGCGCCAAGGTCGTGGTCGGGCTGGACGAGGTGGGGCGCGGCGCCTGGGCCGGACCGGTCACCGTCGGGGCCGCCGTCACCGGCCTGCGCAAGCCGCCGGAGGGGCTCACCGACTCCAAGCTGCTCACCGAGCTGCGCCGCGAGGCCCTCGCGCCGGTGCTCGCCGACTGGGTCACCGCGTACGCGCTCGGTCACGCCTCGCCGCAGGAGTGCGACGAGCTCGGCATGACGGCGGCGCTGCGGCTGGCCGCCGTCCGCGCGCTGGCGGCGCTGCCGGTCGAACCCGACGCGGTGATCCTGGACGGCAAGCACGACTACCTCGGCGGCCCGTGGCGGGTGCGCACGGTGATCAAGGGCGACCAGTCCTGCATCTGCGTCTCCGCCGCCTCGGTGCTCGCCAAGGTCCACCGTGACGGGCTGATGGCCGAACTCGGCGAGAACTGCCCGGAATACGGCTTCGCGGACAACGCCGGCTATCCGTCCCCGGTGCACCGCTCCGCGCTGGACGAGTTCGGCCCCACCGAGCACCACCGGCTCTCCTGGGCGTACTTGGACGCACTGCCCAAGTGGCGTCACCTCAAGCGCGGCCGGGACGTCATCGGCGCCGGTCAGGGATCCGCCGACGAACAGTTGACGCTCGGTTTCTGACGGTCCGTCTGGAATTGCCCGGGGTGGGGGTGACGGAGGTCCCGTGCCCAATGGGTGGGGCGCCCGTGCGCGTTCGACCGGCATTTGATAGATATCCGGGTATGCCTGTCTTCCCCGAGGAGCCGGAGATTCACGAGAGCCTCCCGGGCCCCGGCGTTCCCTTCCCCCGCGAGTCGGACGCACAAGCCCTCCACGCGCCTGCCACCGGCGGCGCACCCGCCACCGCACCCACCACCACTGCCGCCGCGCCGCTCCCGGTGCCCGGCCCGCGCCCGGCGCCCCCGCGTCCGGCACCGCCGCGTGCCGACCGTCCGGGACCGTCGCGCCTGATCCCCAAGCCCGGTCCGGCACCGCGCCGCCCGGCCACGGCTCCGGCCCCGGCCCCGGCTCCGGCCCCGGCCACGGCTCCGGCCCCGGCCACGGCTCCGGCCCCGGCCCCGGCTCCGGCCCCGGCCACGGCTCCGGCCCCGGCCCCGGCCACGGCCCCGGCCACGGCTCCGGCCTCGGCCGCCGCTCCGGCCCCGGCTGCGTCGCAGGTCGAGGTCCAGCGCATCGCGGCCACCCCGGCGCAGGCGCTGGAACGCGCCGACGACGCGGTCGATCTGCTCCTGGAGTCGGGCCGCGACCCGGGCCAGATCCTGGTGCTGACCGTCGGCGACGCCCACCCCTGGCAGCAGCACGAGCTGTCCTTCGGCGAGGAGCGCTACTGGGCGCAACTCGCCGAGGGCGGCGACGTGTTCTACGCGGACGCGGCGCTGACCAGGCCGGTCCGCCGCGATGTGGTCGTGCTGGTGGTCAACGGCGGTTCGCCCGCCCGGGCCACCGAGGCCTACGCCGACGCGCTCGGCCGCGCCAACACCCTGCTGCTGGTGTGCGGGGAGGCCGGCCCGGCCGCCGCGGGGGCGTCCGCCGCCGCACCCGGGCGTCCGGTCAAGGCCTGACCGAAGCTCCGACCGTCGTCCTCACCCCGGGCCCGGTGCCGTACGGTGCCGGGCCCGGGCTCGTTCGTACTGCCCGTCCGCGTTGCCCGTCCGTACTGCTCGCGGCCCGTGGCCGGCGGCTCGGACCGGTCACCACGTGTCGGCCAGCGGATGCCGGTCAGCGAGTGCCGGTCAGCGCGTGCCGGTGCGACGGCCCGGTTCCACGGCCGTGACCCGCGCCGGGATCCACGGCGGCTCGGCCTGCGGTGAGCGCTGCGGGGCTTCGGCTCGCTTGGCCTGTTCGGCGGCCTGCTGCCGGGCCCGCTGGCTGCGCGGGGCGTCGTCGAGCACCGACCGCGGTGGCAGCTCCGTCACGATGTGCAGCGGCCCGTCCGCCCACGAACCCGCGTGTGGATTGCGCCCGCCCCGCCCGTCGCCGAGGATCTGCCAGCCCGTCGCGGTGAGCCCGATGTACGAGCCGCAGCGCAGCCCGTGCAGCCCGGCCGCGTCCCGCAACGCCCACATCCAGGCGCCGTCCTGTTCCGTCCAGCCGGGCGCACCGTCGCGGCAGCGCAGCAGCACGGCCGTCCGGGTCGGCTCGGGCTGGCGCAGGTCGTGCGGGGTGACCCGGCGTAGGTGCGTCAGCAGGGCGTTCCGGTGCTGCCAGCCGTCGGTGTCGTGCGGCCAGGGCGTGAACGAGGCCGAGGCTGCCAGGTGGTGGAGCGCGTCCAGGACCGCCACCACGACCGTGCCCGGCTGGGGCAGGTGGCGCTGGTGCAGTTCCAGGACGAACTCGCGCGGATCGCGCAGCAACGGGATCCCCGAGGCGGTCCAGGTCTCCAGGTCCAGCAGCCGTCTGGGCGCCGAACCTCCGGAGAGGGGATGCTGACCTCGGTCGATACCGTTGATCACGATCCTCCTTCCTGGCCCGTGGGCAGGCGGGTGCCTGGGTACGCCGAAGGGCGGGCCCAGCGGACCGGATTTCGGGTACCTCCCAATTCTCAGGGCAACGGGGCCGGAGCGGCAACGATGAAATGATGAACGCCACCCGATAGCCCATGTTCTGCCGGATATGTTCCAGGTCGGCCCGAGTGGGGTTCGGGTGACGCCCGACCTTGATCCACATCACGCGAAGGGCATGTCGAACCGTTGTCGGCGCGCTGGGCCCTCCTTTCTCCGGTTGGATCTCCGATGTGATCGAAATCGCCCTGGCGACTCCTTTCCGTTAGGCCATTCGAGTGATGGCGGCCTCGGGGGCGAGGGCAACCCGCCGCCCGCTCACCCCTGCACCCCCAGGACCAACGGCAGCACCGCGCCGGCCCCCGCGCGGCGCAGCAGCCGGGCGGCCACGGTGACCGTCCACCCCGAGTCCACGAGGTCGTCCACCAGCAGCACCGGTCCGCCGGCGGCCGCCACCGCCTGCTCCAGCTCCGGCGGCAGCACCAGCGACCCGGCCAGTGAGTGCAGCCGCTGGGCGCTGTTGCTGCGGGCCCCGTGCGGCGGCAGCCCGCCGGCATACTCGATCCGGCCGAGCAGCGGCAGCCGTCCGACCTCGGCGATCCGCGCGCCGAGGCTGCCGACCAGCTGCGGGCGGGTCGAGGAGGCCATGGTCACCACACCGACCGGCCGTTCCAGCCGGGTGCCCTCCGCCGTCGCGGGCCCGGCCCAGCCGCCGGGGCCGCGGGCCCAGTCGGCCAGCACCGCGACCAGGGCGTCCACCGCCTCGCCGGGCACCGGCACGTCCGGCGCCTGGTCGGCGAGCAGGGTGCGCAACCGGGTGCCCCAGCCGATGTCGGACAGCCGGCCGAGCGCCCGGCCGGTCTCCGCCTGTTCGCCCGCCGGGATCCGGCCCTTCAACGGCACCCCGAGTGCGTCCATCCCGGTCGGCCAGAGTCGGCGCGGTTCGAAGCTCACACCCGGGCGGCCGAGTGCGGCCCGGGCGGCGGCCAGTGCCTCCGCGGAGACCTCCGGGGTGTGCAGCGGCCCCGCGCAGTTGTCGCACCGCCCGCACGGCACGGCCTGCTCGTCGTCCAGCTGGCGGCGCAGGAACTCCATCCGGCAGCCGGTGGTCGCCGCATACTCGCGCATCGCCCGCTGTTCCGCCTCCCGGGAGGCGGCGACCTTGGCGTAGCGGGCGGCGTCGTACGCCCAGCTCTGCCCGGTGGCTGTCCAGCCGCCCTTGACCCGGCGGACGGCGCCGTCCACGTCCAGCACCTTGAGCATGGTCTCCAACCGGGCGCGGCGCAGGTCCACCCGGGGCTCCAGGGCGGCGGTGGAGAGCGGGCGGCCGGCCTCGGCGAGCGCGTCGATGGTGCGCCGCACCTGCTCCTCCGGCGGGAAGGCGAGCGAGGCGAAGTAGCGCCAGATCGCCTCGTCCTCGCGCCCGGGCAGCAGCAGCACCTCGGCCCGGTCCACTCCGCGGCCGGCCCGGCCGACCTGCTGGTAGTAGGCGATCGGGGAGCTGGGCGAACCCAGGTGGACGACGAAGCCGAGGTCGGGCTTGTCGAAGCCCATGCCGAGCGCGGAGGTGGCGACCAGCGCCTTGACCCGGTTGGCCAGCAGGTCGGCCTCGGCGGTCCGGCGTTCGGCGTCCTCGGTGCGGCCGGAGTAGGAGGCCACCGGGAAGCCGCGCTCGCGCAGGAAGGCCGTCACCTCCTCGGCGGCGGCCACCGTCAGGGTGTAGACGATGCCCGAGCCGGGGAGCCGGTCGAGGTGGTCGGCCAGCCAGGCGAGCCGGTGCGCCGGGTCGGGCAGCGCGAGCACGCCCAGGGTGAGGCTCTCCCGGTCGAGCGGGCCGCGCAGCACCAGGGCGTGCTCGTCGGTGCTGCCGGTGCCGAGCTGCTCGGCGACGTCGGCGGTGACCCGGGCGTTGGCGGTGGCGGTGGTGGCCAGCACCGGGACGCCGGGCGGCAGGTCGGCCAGCATGGTGCGCAGCCGGCGGTAGTCCGGGCGGAAGTCGTGGCCCCAGTCGGAGATGCAGTGGGCCTCGTCGACCACCAGCAGGCCGGTGGAGGCGGCGAGCTTCGGCAGTACCTGGTCGCGGAAGTCCGGGTTGTTCAGCCGCTCGGGGCTGACCAGGAGGACGTCGACCTTCCCGGCGGCGACCTCGGCCTGGACCTCCTCCCACTCCTCGGTGTTGGCCGAGTTGATGGTGCGGGCGTGGATCCCGGCCCGGGCCGCCGACTCGACCTGGTTGCGCATCAGGGCGAGCAGCGGGGAGACGATCACCGTCGGCCCGGCGCCGCGGGCCCGGAGCAGGGCGGTGGAGATGAAGTAGACGGCGGACTTCCCCCAGCCGGTGCGCTGGACGACCAGGGCGCGGCGGTGGTCGACCACGAGGGCCTCGATCGCCGTCCACTGGTCCTCGCGCAGGCTGGCGGCGGGGCCGGCCAGCTCGCGCAGGACGGCCTCGGCCCGCGCCCGGACCTCGGCGCGGTCGGCGGTGGCGGTGGTGTGGAACTCGGGCTGCTGCATGGCCTCGATGTAACCCCATGCCGCCGACAAGGGGCGAATGCGGGTGAGACGGCGGAGGGGAAGGCCGGGTGTATTTCATCCGTTGATCCGCTGAACGGCCGCTGAAATTCACTCTCCGGAGTGGCCGTCGTGTGCTCCGATCGAGCGAAGGAAAATTCGGGGGCCGAGTTATCCACAGGAAAAGAGAAAGTGCCGGAGTCGTTCTCGCATTGCGGCCACGCTTGCGGCCATGAACGAGATGAACAACGAACACGTCACCCTGTCCCTGGGCCCGGCTTCCGAGCAGCGGCCCGTCCTCATGCGCGGTCCGGCCGACATGGCCGAGCTGTTGCCCTACCTCCTGGGGTTCTACCCCGACGACAGCATCGTCGCGGTGGGTCTCCAGGGCCCCGACCTCCACCAGGGCGGGGTCATCCGGGCGGACCTCCCGGCCTCGCCCGCGGACTGGCCGGCGGCGGCCGAGGAGACGGCCGCCCTGCTGGTCGCCCTCTCCGAGCGGCACGGCAGCCGGCCGTTCGAGGTGCTCCTCTACCTCTGCCAGGATCGGGTCACGGCGCACGCCCCGCCCGCGGTGGGCGAACTGCGGCCGCTGGCCGACCAACTGCGCGCGGCCTTTGGGCGCAGGGGAGTGGCCGTCAAGGAGTCGCTGTGCGTCTCGGACGGCCGCTGGTGGTCCTTCCTCTGTCGCCGGGAGGGCTGCTGTGATCCCGCGGGCAACCCGGTGCGGCGCGGGCCCGATCCGGGCCCGGCGGCCGCCGCCGCGACGGTGGCGGGCCTGGTGCCGCGCGGCAGCCGGAAGGCGATCGTCGGCGCGCTGGCCCCGGTCGGCCCGCCGGCGGACGCCGCGCAGCGCGGGGCGCTCGCCCGCGCCGAGTCGCTCGCCGGGTCGGTCTCCCGGGAGCAGGGCCTCGCACTGCTGGAGCAGGCCTTCGCCGAGTTCGCGGCCGGTGCCCGGGAGCTCGACGAGGAGCGGGCGGCCCGGCTGCTGTTCGCCCTGCGGGACCGCCTCACCAGGGACCGCGGCGTCGAGTTCGTCCGGCCGGCCGAGCTCGCCCCCGCCGAGCGGCTCTGGCGCTTCCTCGCCCGGCGGGCCGTCCCGCCGTACGAGGGCTGCGCGGTGGCCCCGCTCACCCTGCTGGCCTGGGCGTCCTGGGTCGCGGGGGACACGGCCACCGCCCGGGTGGTGCTCGGCCACGTGCTGCGGCTCTCGCCGGGCTACCTGCTGGCCGAGCTGCTGTACGAGTCGATGAACGACGGCATGTCGCCCGGGGCGCTGCTGTCCGCCGTCGAGGCCCAGCGACGGCGGCGCGAGGAGCGCACGGCGGCGGTGCGGCGCGGGGTCGGCTCCGGGCCCGCGACCGACGACGGGCCGGGGGCACCGCCGGGCGCCGAGCGCGCCCCGGACGGCGAGCCCGGGCCGCGCTCCGGTCCGACGGGCGGGGCGCGCCGACGGCGCCGGGGCGGGCGGCGGAAGGGCGGTTCCGCGGCCGCCGCCCCGACCTCGACCCCGACGCCGACCCCGACTCCGACGCCGGCCCCGGGCCCGGACGATCGGGGCCCGGGCGGTCCCGACCGGTCCGGCGAGCCGGGGTCGGCCGGTCGGCCCCGGGGCTCGGTCGCCCTGCTCCCGGCCCCGGGCTGCGGGCCGACGGCCGGGGAACGGCCCACCCGGGGCGTGCGCCTCGGCCGGGTGGGGGCCTGCGCCTCCGCCGCCGTCCGGTCCGGTACCGGCCTGCACCGCTGCCGCGGTGCCCGACAGGCGGTGAGAGGAGCCCGCCGTGCGCACTGAACCGCCCGCCGCCCCACCGGTCGGGAGGGTGCTACGCCTCCCCGTGCGCCATCTTGATCAGCCGGTCCAGCACCTTGCCGCCGCTCACCCGCAGGCCGTCGTGCTCCCACTCGTTGGTGATCCAGGTCCGCAGGCCGCGCACCGCGCGGGCGGTCTCCAGCGAGTCGGCGGTGTCCACGTACATGTCGTCGTGGTACACCGCCGCCACGACGGGCACGGTGTTGGCGGCCAGCCGCGCCGGGTCGTAGAGGTCGGGCCAGTCGGTGCGGGCGGCGAGCAGGTCCGCGGTCTCCTTGAGCGGGCGCAGCGCCGGGTCGGTGTCGAACATCCAGGGGTAGATCATCTCCCCGGTGAACAGCACCGGAGCGTCGCCCGCCAGCGCCGCCCGGGCGTCGAACTGCGGGAACTCCTTGCGGATCCGCTCCGCCGACCAGGCGGTGCCGCCCTGGTCCACCGAGCGCTGGCCGTAGATCGACTCGTGCAGCACGGCGTACAGCGGGCCCTCGGCGAAGGAGAGCCGGGCATGGACGCCGGCCAGGAAGGTGTCGGAGAGCTCGGCCCCGGCCGGGCCCTCCACCCAGGCCTCCTCCAGGAGGTAGTGCAGGGCTCCGGAGCCGCTGCCGCCGCCGAGCATCATCCCGAGCACCTGGAAGGCCTCGACGGTGAGCAGCCCGCCGTCGGGCAGCGTGGCGGGGGTGTCGGCCAGGTGGGCGGCGATCCGCCGGACGGCCTCGACGTCCTGCGGGAAGCGGGCGTAGTGGTCCTCGTTCTTGCGGACGACGCGCGGGTAGGCGGCGCGGTAGACGTCGTCCGCCGAACTGCCGAGGCCGGAGAGGCCGCCGGTGATGAAGGCCTCCGTCAGGCCTTCGGGAGCGAAGGAGAGGTAGGTGAGGGTGCAGAAGCCGCCGAAGCTCTGGCCGAGCACGCTCCAGCGCCGGTCGGCGCCGAGCAGCCGGTGGCGGATCAGCTCGGCGTCCCGGACGATGGCGTCCGCGCGGAAGTGAGCGAGGTAGTCCGCCTGCTCCTGCGGGCCGCCACGCCGGGCGAGGGTCTGCCGGGTCGCGGGGGTGGACCTGCCGGTGCCGCGCTGGTCGAGCAGCAGCACCCGGTAGTCGTCCAGGGCACGCTCCAGCCAGGCGTCCCGGCCGAGCGGGCGGGCGGCCTTGCCGCCGGGGCCGCCCTGGAGGAACAGCAGCCAGGGCAGGTCGTCCCGCTCGCGGCCGGAGGCCACCACCTCGCGGGCGTAGACCTCGATCTGCTCGCCCTCCGGGGAGGCGTGGTCGAGCGGGACCTCGAAGACGTGGTCGGTCGTGACAATCCCGGGCAGTCGGCTGACGGTGGACATGCAACTCCTCGGTCTCTGCTGGTCACAGCGGTTGCGTCGCGGTTCGCGGGGTCACCGGCTACGGGCGCCGCGACCCCCGCACCGTATCCTGACCGCGGTCGAGCACCGGTTCGACCGCCTCCGCCCACCGGACCGGCCGGCCTGCGGCGCCCCGGGCCCCGGAGTGCGGCTCGGGCCGGGGGCGGCGCGACCGTCTGGCGGCCGGGCGCGACCAGCGGCAGCCCCGGCGGGCGTGACCTGGCGGCGGTGCGCGGCGTTCACCCCCCGGGGGCCCTGCGTCCGGCGGTCGCGGAGACGGGGTGGCACGGGCGGGGCGTCACCGGCAGCCCGGGGGGCCCGGAGGTGACGGCGTACCGGGCACGACCGGGGGCGCCCGACGCGAACGGCGCGGAGCGCCGGTACCGGACCGGTACCGCACGCCGCATGGCACGGCCCACCGTCGGGTACGGCCAGACACGGCACCACCGCCGACGGGAGCGAGCTCGTCGGCCGGGCACCACCAGCACGTGATCGAGCATGCTCGCGGCCCACCGGCCTGACAGCCACCGGACCGCCGAGGGGAGGAGAGTCCGGTGACCGCCATGAGGCCACTGCAGGCCATGCCGGCCGAGAGCGTGGTCGGCGCGCCCAGACCGGTCGGCCGTCCCGACCAGTTCCCGGCGGCCGGGCCCGCAGGCGCACCCGTCGGCTCCGGCCGGCCGGCGGCCCCGCCGCGCCCCCAGCCCCCGGCCGTCCACCACGTGCTGCTCTGCGTCAACGCCCCGGCGATGGCCGCCTCCGGGCCGGACGGCCAGCTGCGCGGCCACGGTCTGCACGGCTTCTACCGCAACGGCGTCCGGGTGCTGGCCCGGATGGAGCTGCGGCTGGGCGGGATGGAGCCGCTGCCGCTCCAGGGCACCCTGACCAGCGCTGCCCAGGCCCGCTTCCTCGGCGCGGTCCGCCTCCCCGGCGACCTCGACCCGGACCCAGCGCTCACGGTCGAGCGGCTGCGCCACGCGGACGGCGTGGAGACCGTCACGGTGCGCAACACCGGAGCCCGGCCCGCCCGGCTGCCGCTGGAGATCGCCCTCGGCACCGACCTGGGCCCGGTCGCCGAGATCGCCGCCGGGCACCGCCCGCCCGACCTGCCCGGCCAGGTGCAGTCCGCCGGGCTGCGCTGGTCCGGCCCGGTGCACAGCGCCGTGGTCGGGGCCAAGCCCTCGCCGCACGCCGTCCTCGCCGGGGCCGGGGTGCTCCGCTGGGACTTGGAGGTCCAGCCCGGCGCCCGCTGGTCGGTCGAGCTGCGGGCCGAGCTGGAGAGCGTCCCCGGCGGCCCGCGCCCGCCGGGCGGGCGCGGCACCGGCGTCCCGCTGCCCTGGGCCGAACCGGAGGTGCGCAGCGACGACCCGCGCGCCACGCTGCTGGTCGACCGTTCCCTGGACGCCCTCGGCGGGCTGCTGTTCGCCGACCCGGACCGCCCGACCGACCTCTACCCGGCCTCCGGCGCGCCCTGGCGCTTCGGACTCGCCCCGGCCGACGCGCTCTGGGCCGCCCGGCTGACCCTCCCGCTCGGCACCCGGCTCGCGGCCGGCACCCTGCGCGCGCTGGCCCGCCGCCAGCAGCTCGCCCCCGCCCCCGGACGCACCGAGGGCCTGTTCCCCGGGGGCCTGCGGCACGGCGGCCCCGAGCTGCCGCCCACCTGCACGGCCACCGAGGCCACCCTGCTGTTCGTCACGGTGCTGGCCGAGGCCTGGCGCTGGGGGCTGCCCCGGGCGGAGGTGGTCGAGCTGCTCCCGTCCGCCGAGCGGGCCCTGGCCGCCCTGCGCGAGGGCCTGGTCGACGGTTTCGTCACCGACCTCGGCCGCCCGGCGGAGGACCGCGCCGCCCAGCCGGTCGCCGCCCGCGCCGAGGTGCAGGCGCAGGCCCACCGCGCCGCCCTGCACGGCGCCGAGCTGCTGGAGGCCTTCGGCAGGCCGGGCGCCGGGGAATGGCGGGCCTGGGCCGCCGAACTGCGCGGACGCTTCCGCGAGCGGTTCTGGATCGACGACCTCTCCGGCGGCCGCCCCGCCGCCGGGCTGGCCCCGGGCGGCCAGCCGCTGCCCGCCGTCGCCGCCTCCCTGGTGCACCTGCTCGACACCGGGCTCGCCGCCGACGGCGGCCGGCACGAGAGCCTGCTGGACCGCGAGCACACCCGGCTGCTCGCCCAGCGGCTGGTCGCGCCCGAGCTGGACAGCGGCTGGGGCCTGCGTACCCTCAGTGCCAAGTCGCCCCGCTTCAACCCGCTGGGCCACCGCGGCGGCGCGGTGCGGATCCACGAGACCGCGCTGGCGATCGCCGGGCTCGCCGAGGCCGGCCACGAGAACGAGGCCGGCGCCCTCCTGGAGGGCCTGCTCGCCGCCTCCGCCCACTTCGAGGGGCGGCTACCGGAGATGTACGCGGGCGAGCAGCGCATCCCCGGCTGCCCACCGGTGCCGCACCCGGCCGCCTGCCGCCCGGCGGCGGTCTCCGCGGCCGGAGCCGTTCACGCGGTGTTCGCACTCGCCGGAGTCCGGCCGGACGTCCCCGGCGGCCGGGTCCTGGTCCGCCCGGCCAGCACCGCCCCGCTCGGCGAACTCGAACTGACCGGCCTGCGGGTGGCGGGGGAGCCCTTCTCGGTGCGGGTGAGCCGGATCGGAGTGGCGATGGTGGAGGAGGCTTCCGCGCACCTGCAACTGGTCGCCCGCTGACACCAGCCCCTGCCACCACCCGCTGGGAGCGTTCGCCGGGTCCGCCCGTGCGCGAACCGTGTCGGACGACCGGGGGTGCGGTGGCTGTGCGCTCCGCGCACGGGCCTGTGCTTATCGTCAGAGAGACGACTATGATCGTCGCCATGTCGCGCTACGATCCGTCGGCCTTCCCCCCGTTCGCTGTCACGGTTGACCTGGTGGTTCTGACGGTGCGCGACCACTCGCTCTGCGCCCTGCTGGTCAGACGGGGTGAGCCGCCCTACCAGGGGTACTGGGCGCTGCCCGGCGGCTTCGTCCGGCCGGACGAGGGCCTGGCCGAGGCGGCCTCCCGCGAGCTGGCCGAGGAGACCGGCCTGCGCGCCCACTCCGCCCCCGGCCACGAGGCGGTCGGCCCCGGCGCGGCCGGTGCCCACCTGGAGCAGCTCGCCACCTACGGCCACCCGCAGCGCGACCCCCGGATGCGCGTGGTCAGCGTCGCCTACCTGGTGCTCGCCCCCGACCTCCCGACCCCCCGGGCCGGCGGTGACGCCAGCAGCGCCCGCTGGGCGCCGGTCGGCGAACTCCTCGGCGGGAGCCCGGCCGACGGAGTTCCGCTGGCCTTCGACCACGGCCTGATCCTCGCTGACGGTGTGGAGCGGGCCCGCTCCAAGATCGAGTACTCCTCCCTGGCCACCGCCTTCTGCCCGACCGAGTTCACCGTGGGCGAGCTGCGCCGCGTCTACGAGGCCGTCTGGGGCGTCGCCCTCGACCCGCGCAACTTCCACCGCAAGGTCACCGGCACTCCCGGTTTCCTCCTTCCCTCCGGGGGCACGACCACCCGTCAGGGCGGTCGCCCGGCGCAGCTCTTCACCGCCGGCGGGGCGACCGTCCTCAACCCGCCGATGCTCCGCCCCGATTCCTGAGCCCCGACGACCCCGGCCGGTCACCCCGGACCCGGCTCCCCCCGGACCCGGCTCCCCCCGGACCCGGCTCCCCCTGGACCCGGCTCCCCCTGGACCCGGCTCCCCCCGGACCCCGCCCCGCCCCGCCCCACCCCGCTTCCTTCCGCGGTCGCCGAACGGCCCAGGCCCGGAGGCCGGTGCGGCGCCACCGGCGCACAGTGGCCGTGGACGCTTCGGTCACCGGACCGGAGGCCTTCGAACCGTGGGAGCCCCCTGATGGCCATCGACGACTGTGCCCGGCAGCGACGCATCATCGAGAGCCGCGTGGAGGAGTTCAAGAACCTCACCGCCGCTACCGACCGCACCGAGAAGCAGCTGGCCGCCCTCAAGGCCGCGCACGCCGACCCGCAGGCCATCGCCTCCGCGGAGGAGCGGCTGAGCGCGGAGCAGGAGCAGCTGGCCCAGATCGCCGTCGCGGGCAAGACCGCCGTCGAGGAGTACCAGGGGGAGTGCGTCGGCCAGCCACTGCCGCCCGGTGCCGCGGAATTCCTGACCACCGATGCTCCGGCCGCCGACCCGGGAAGGGGCAAAGCCGGCGGCCCGTCGTAGCCGCCGCCCCGGTGAATCGCAGGATCGGATTGTCCCCTGATCGGGTGAGGTGGGCAGTCGGTGGGCCCGTGGCGGTTCGGTAATGCCCGGAATCGGCGGCGCTGACCCCTAATGTGCTGGCGTCGAGCAGGTCGACCGAGGGCATGGGAGCAGCCAGCGATGATCCAGATCACCGGACTGACCAAGGTCCATCGCAAGGGCGCCCCGCCCGCGGTGCTCGATCTGACCTTCGACGCCCGGCCCGGGATGGTGACCGCACTGCTCGGCGACGAGGGGGCGGGCAAGTCCACGGCGCTGCGGCTGATGCTCGAACTCGAACGGGGCCAGGGCATCACGCTCTTCGAGGGCCGCACCTACCGCCGGATCCGCCGCCCCGAGCGCGAGATCGGTGTGCTGCTGCCGGGCCCCGGGGAAGGGGCCGCGGCGGTGGCCGGGAACCCGGGCCGCAAGGCGCGCGGGCACCTGCGGATGCTGGCCGCGGCGGTCGGCGTCCCGACCCGTCGGGCCGACGAGCTGCTGGAGCAGACCCGGCTGGCCGCCGTCGCCGGACAGCGGCTGCGCACCTTCTCCCCGGGGATGCACCGCCGCCTCTCGCTGGCGGCCGCGTTGCTCGGCGATCCCGGCACCTTGCTGCTGGACGCGCCGACTGAGGGCCTGTCCCCGCGCAACGTCGAGTGGTTCCACTCCTTCCTGCGCTCCTTCGCCGTCGCGGGCGGAACCGTGCTGGTGACCACCCGCACCCCGCAGGAGGCGGCCCACCTGGCGGACCGGGTGGTGACCCTGGACCGCGGCCGGATGCTGGCCGACCAGCCGGTGGCGGAGTTCTGCCGGACCAGGCTGAGCCCCGAAGTGGCCGTCCGGGGGCCGCAGATGGCACGGCTCGCGGATCTGTTGGTCAGTCAGGGCGCCGAGGTCCGCCGGGACGGCGGCGCGGGGATCGCGGTGGCGGGCATCGACCGCACCGAGATCGGTGAACTCGCCTACCGCCACGGGATCCTGTTGCACGAGCTGGCCGACCGGGTGGTCGAGCAGCCGGTGCCCCGCGCCGCCCTGCCGACGGCCTCCGGCCGTTCGGGTCGGCTCCTTCTCCAGCCGGAGGCAGAGGCCGGCGCCGAGGCCCCGCGGCCCGGCCCCGAGTCGAGCCCTGCGTCGAGCCCCGAGCCCGGCCCCGACCCGGTCCATCGGCCCGCCGCCGACCCCACCGCCGCCGACCCCACCGCCGTCGACCCCACCCCGGGCGAGCCTGTGCTCCCCGGAGCCGCTGTGCCGGAGCCCGCCTCGGAGGGCCGTCCCCGCGAGGACGCGGTCCGGAGCACCAGGGCGCTCCCGGTCGCCGCCGTGACGGCTGCCCTGCCCGTCCTCGCCGCCACCACCCGAAAGCCGGCCCCCGCGTCCGCCCCCACCGTCGCCGTGGAGCGGCTCTTCCGCGACCGGCCCGCCCCGGCCCCCGAGCCCCTCACCGAGCCGGTCCGCACCGCCTCCGCCTCCGCCTCCGCCTCCGCGGCCGCGACCGCCTCCGTGGCCGAGGCAGTGACCCGGACCGAGCCCGTGACCGTGCGCACGCCCGAGCCGCGGCCCGCCCTCGGGAGCGGCGCCGACCTGCTCACCGACGACACCGTCCGCCTCGGCCGGGTCACCCCCGGCAACAGCCCCGCCGCCTCCGCCGCCCCCGCGACCCCTGCGGCCCCCGCCACCCCCGACGACCACCGGAGCGAGTGAACCGTGCGTGTCCTGGCCTACGAGCTGCGCCGCCTGCGCGGCCTGCGTTCCACCTGGCTGCTGCTCGCCGCCGTCCTGCTCTGCGACGCGGTCGTGGCCGCCGTCCTGGCCAGCCAGGCCCCGCCCGGCCCGCTGGGCGGCCCGGCCGGGGTGCGACTGCTGACCGCCGCCGTCCCGCTGATCCCGCTGCCCTTCGCGGCGCTCGGCGCCGGTGTGCTGGGCGCGCTCTCGTACGGCCACGAGGTGCGTCACCCGGGACTGGCGGCCTCGCAGGTGGCGTACGGGCGCCGGGTGCGGCTGCTGCTGGCCAAGCTGCTGGTGGTCGGCCCGGTGGCGGCGCTGCTGGCGCTGGCCACCCTGCTGGTCGACCTGGTGGCCGTGCACCTCGCGCTGCCGGACGGCGTGACGGTGGCGGCCCGGACGGATCCGGGCGCGCTGTCCGGCGGGGCGTCCGCGGCGCTGGGCGCCGTCGGGCTGGACGGGCCGGCCGGCCTGCCGGGCCTGTTCGCCCCGCTGGCCCCGGCGATCGGGCACGGGGTACCGGCCGCGCTGCTGGCCTTCGTCCTGCTGACCGTGGTGGCCGCCTGGACCGGTGTGCTGACCGCCTCGCTGACCCGCAGCGCCGCCGCCGGGGTGCTGCTGCTGTGCGCGCTGCCGCCGCTGCTGGAGTCCGGTGTCGCCCTGCTGCTGCGGCGCACCGGCCGCCCGTGGCCGACCCGGGCGGCGGAGCTGCTGCCCTTCCAGTCCGGCGTCGAATGGGCCTACGGCTGGGTGTACGGCGGAACGCGCGAGGCGGCGGCCAGGGGCGCGGCGTTGACGGACCCGGCGCTGCTCGCGGCGGTCGCGGCCCCCGCGGGGGCCCTGCTGCTGGCCGCCCTGCTCGTCCAGGCCCGCCGCCGCGCGCTCTGACCCACCCGGCGCCCCCCCAATGCCCCACCCCAATGACCCACCCCGTGGACCAGCACCGCCCGTCCCGGGGTGGTCCGCCGTCCCGAACCACCAAGATCGACCAGCAGTGACCGCAATGCGCGGTTCTTCCTGATAAGAAGTCAATTATCCAGTCACGGTCGATCACCCTTTCGTGTGCTTTTCACGAGAATTCTCAAGCTGCGCCTGCCGATCGCCGACAAAGGAGGCGTGAGTACCCTTGCGCACCCCACCATGACCCCCGCCCGTTCCGCCGACGGGCCGATCCACGGCCCCGGCGACCTGGACCGCTTCTCGTACGCCGACCGGCCGACGCCGCCGGCGCCCCGTTGGGAGGGCGCCGAGTCCGACATCGGCCGGGTCGGCCGCAAGACCACCAGCAGCCGTGGTCGCGGCCTGCACGGCCAGCTGGTCCAGCAGCTCGGCCAGATGATCGTCTCCGGCGACCTCGGCGCCGACCGTCCGCTCGTGCCCGAGGAGATCGGCCAGCGGTTCGAGGTGTCCCGGACCGTCGTCCGCGAGTCGCTGCGCGTGCTGGAGGCCAAGGGCCTGGTCAGCGCCCGCCCGAACGTCGGCACCCGGGTCCGCCCGGTCAGCGACTGGAACCTGCTGGACCCGGACATCATCGAGTGGCGGGCCTTCGGGCCGCAGCGGGACGAGCAGCGCCGGGAGCTGTTCGAGCTCCGCTGGGCGATCGAGCCGCTGGCCGCCCGGCTCGCCGCCGGCCACGGCCGGGAGGACGTCCAGCAGCGGCTGGTCGAGCTGGTCGAGATCATGGGCCACGCCGCCGCCCAGGCCGACCTGTCCACCTACACCCGGGCCGACGCCGAGCTGCACGGGCTGGTCCTGCAGATGGCCGGCAACCGGATGCTGGAGCACCTGTCCGGGATCGTCTCCTGCGCGCTGCAGGTCTCGGGCGGTCCGACCATCTCCTGCGAGCGGCCCTCCGAGTCCTCGGTCAACCTGCACGCCCGGCTGGTGGACGCGCTGGGCACCGGCGACGGCACCGCGGGCGAGGCCGCGATGCGCGCGCTGCTCACCGTCCACCCCGAGCTGGAGCCCTCCGTCCCCGCTCCCCGGGAGCACTGAGCGGGCTGTTCTCCGCGAGTGGGCCCGCCGGGTGCGGGCCGCTCCGCCAGGGCCCTCCGGCCGCCGCACCGCGCGGCGCAGCCGGAGGGCCTTCGCGTGGACGCCCGCGCGCCGCCCGTGTTCTGCCTGTGCGCCGCCCGGGTTCTGCCCGTACACCCCAGCTGCCCCGAGCATGACAATCAACTCCGGCGCGAGTGCGCGATGATGGATGACCGGCCCGGGGTCGAGGGCACCGAACGGTGTGACCCGCGACACCAAGGCCATGCGTAACACTTGACGAGTAGCAGCGATGTGTCCTGAGCGGAAGCAGCTCCGGAATACTCCAACATGTCAGAATGCTGTGTTGGTCCGCGGCGCTGCTGCCGTCCTGCAAACCCAGTCCTCAAGCCCGAGTCGGTCGGAATCGACACCGCGCGTCCGACGCGCGATCTCCTTCCCCGCCCGCTCGGGCGGCCGGTACGGGTTCGAGTCCACTCATCGTCCGAGAGGTTGTTCGTGTCGGCCAGCACATCCCGTTCGCTTCCCCCCGAGATCGCCGAGTCCGCGGCTCTGCTGGCGCTCATCGAGCGGGGCAAGGCCCAGGGGCAGATCGCCGGTGACGACGTGCGCCAGGCGTTCGAGGCGGACCAGATCCCGGTCACCAAGTGGAAGAACGTCATGCGCAGCCTCAATCAGGTGCTGATTGAGGAGGGCGTGGACCTCATGGTCAGCGCGGCCGAGCCGGCCGGCGCCAAGCGCAAGAGCGTTGCCGCCAAGAGCCCCACCAAGCGCACCGCCACCAAGGCTGTCACCACCCGGACCCCGGCCGCTCCGTCGGCCCCGACCAAGCCGCCCGTGCGGATCGCCCCCGGCGCTCCCGTCGCGGCTCCGGCCGTCGCCGCCGCCGCGGCGCCCGCCCCCACCGTGTCCGCCGACATCACCGTCGTGGAGACGACCACGGTCGTCACCGAGGTGAAGGCCGTTGCGGCGAAGAAGGCCGCACCGGCCAAGAAGGCCGCGGCCAAGAAGACCGCCGCGCCCGCCAAGAAGACCGCCGCCAAGAAGACCACCAGCGCCAAGGCCGGCAAGGGCGACGAGGAGCTCATCGGCGAGGAGGAGCTGCTCGAGGACGTCGCGCTGCCCGGCGACAAGGCGGGCGAGGAGGCGGAGCCCGAGGAGGAGTCGCAGGGCTTCGTCCTCTCCGACGACGACGAGGACGACGCGCCGGCCCAGCAGGTCGCCGTCGCCGGTGCCACCGCCGACCCGGTCAAGGACTACCTCAAGCAGATCGGCAAGGTCCCGCTGCTCAACGCCGAGCAGGAGGTCGAGCTCGCCAAGCGCATCGAGGCCGGCCTGTTCGCCGAGGACAAGCTCTCGGCCGCCGACAAGCTCGCCCCCAAGCTCAAGCGCGAGCTGGAGATCATCGCCGAGGACGGCCGCCGGGCCAAGAACCACCTGCTGGAGGCCAACCTCCGCCTGGTGGTCTCGCTGGCCAAGCGCTACACCGGCCGCGGCATGCTGTTCCTGGACCTGATCCAGGAGGGCAACCTCGGTCTGATCCGTGCGGTCGAGAAGTTCGACTACACCAAGGGCTACAAGTTCTCGACCTACGCCACCTGGTGGATCCGCCAGGCGATCACCCGCGCCATGGCTGACCAGGCCCGCACCATCCGCATCCCGGTGCACATGGTCGAGGTCATCAACAAGCTGGCCCGCGTCCAGCGCCAGATGCTCCAGGACCTGGGCCGCGAGCCCACCCCGGAGGAGCTGGCCAAGGAACTCGACATGACCCCCGAGAAGGTCATCGAGGTCCAGAAGTACGGCCGCGAGCCGATCTCGCTGCACACCCCGCTCGGCGAGGACGGCGACAGCGAGTTCGGTGACCTGATCGAGGACTCCGAGGCGGTCGTCCCGGCCGACGCGGTCTCCTTCACCCTGCTCCAGGAGCAGCTGCACTCGGTGCTGGACACCCTGTCCGAGCGCGAGGCCGGCGTGGTCTCGATGCGCTTCGGCCTGACCGACGGCCAGCCGAAGACGCTCGACGAGATCGGCAAGGTGTACGGGGTCACCCGTGAGCGCATCCGCCAGATCGAGTCGAAGACCATGTCGAAGCTGCGCCACCCGTCCCGCTCCCAGGTGCTGCGCGACTACCTGGACTGATCGGCGGCACGACCGGTCGGCAGGTTCGACCGGCAGCAGTACGTGACGAAGGCCCGGAACCCCACGGTTCCGGGCCTTCGGGCCGTTCGGGGACGGTGCGTCAGCGTCCGGGTGGCGCTTGTCGCTCGTCCGGGTGGCGGCACGTCGGGAAGCGGTCGCCCAGTGTAGTCGGTCACCTACGCTGTGCCGGTTGCCTGCTGCCGAGCCTTGTGGAGTCACGGTGCTGACCGTCCCGGACCGAGCCGATCTGCCGACCCCCGTCCCGCGCCGGAGCGACCGGGCCGCCGTTCCGGCCGTCGTCCCGGCCGCCGTTCCGGCCGTCGCCCGGACCGGCCGCCGCCTGCGGCGACGGGGCGCGCTGCTGGCGCTGCTCGCCGCCGTTCCGGTGCCGCTGGCGGCGCTCGGTGCGGCCGGCCCGGCGGAGGCGCAGCGCCGGGTCGTCGGGGGCGCCACCGTGAGCACCGCCGACCACCCGTGGATCGTGGCGCTGGCCAGTCGCCAGCAGTTCGGCAGCGGGCGCTCCGGCCAGTTCTGCGGGGGCGCGCTGGTCACCCCGACCAAGGTGGTGACGGCCGCGCACTGCTTCTACGACGAGGCCAAGGGCCGGGTGGACCGCCCGGGGCTCAAGGTGATCGTCGGCCGGGACGACATGCGCGGCTCGGCCGGCCACGAGGTGGCCGTCCAGCGGATCTGGATCCACCCCGACTACAACTTCGCCGCGAACATGAACGACGTCGCGGTGCTCACCCTGGACACGTCGCAGGGCTCCCGGCCGGTGGTCGAGCTGGTCGGCCAGGGCGAGAGCGCGCCGTACGCGGCCGGGACGGCGGCGCAGGTCTACGGCTGGGGCGACACCAGCGGGCGGGGCGACTACTCGCCGGTGCTGCGCCGGGTGGACGTGCCGATCGTCGCGGACCAGACCTGCGCCCACGCCTACCCGGGTGGGCCGGAGGGCAAGTTCGACGCCCGCGGCATGGTCTGTGCGGGGGAGGAGAAGGGCGGCAAGGACGCCTGCCAGGGCGACAGCGGCGGCCCGCTGATCGTGGCCGGCCGACTGGTCGGGCTGGTCTCCTGGGGGACGGGCTGCGCCGAGGCGGCCCACCCCGGGGTCTACACCAGGGTGTCCTCGGTCACGGACGCGGTGCGCTCCGCGCTCTGATCATCGCCGAGGGTGATGGGGTGATGACGTTCTGACGCTGTTTCGGCCGGGGCCGGGGCGCCCCGTGGTCCGGGCGGCGGCGAACGAGGGGGAACGGTCGGGAGAACAGCGAAGCCGGGTGGTCGGCCCCCGAAGGGGTCGACCACCCGGCTCCCCGGTCGCGCGCGGTGCGCGGCCGGACACAGCTCGACGCTGGCTGCTGGTGGTGGCGCCTGGGATCAGCGCTCCTCGTCGGTGGCCGCCGCGGTGGTGCCGGTGCTGAGACGGCCGCTCTCGTCCTGTATCTCCACGGCGATCTTCTTGAGCTCGGGCTCGAACTTCCGGCCGTGGTGGGCGCAGAAGAGCAGCTCTCCGCCGCTGGCGAGTACGACGCGCAGGTAGGCCTGGGCGCCGCATCGGTCGCAGCGGTCAGCCGCGGTGAGCGGGCTCGCAGGTGTCAGAACAGTAGTCACGTCGCCTCTTCTCTAGCTCGACGAGCTGTCGTACCAGGGTCAACATCCAACCAGGCCGAAAACGTTCCCGCTCGTGGCTTTTCTTCTCTGAGGATTCTGCTGTGTTGATGAGGAGGTGCCCCGGGCGTCGGTGGTTCATGCGTGCCGAATCCCGGGATCCGCCCTGCGCTCGAACGTCCGATCGGGACGGGGTTCGAGGTCCGCGTAGCATAATCCTCTGCCGGGTTGGAGCATAAGCCCCGTCCCGGGCCCGGGTAGCCTGCATAACGGCAGTTCCGGAGCCTGTGCCGGACCCCACGATCCGCCAGGACCGGTGGTACCGGGAGGAGATGGCGCCCCCGGGGCCCACACCCGGGCGCGGTCCTTGTTCGCGCAGCGCGTACAAGCTGCGCGGGGCCGGCCCGCCGTGCTGTGCACCCGTCGCAGGGGCGCGAGCACACAGAGCGACGACTGTCGGTGCGGCGTGCTGCACTGGCGGTTGGTCCGGATGCGTCCGGATGTGACCGATGAGACAGAACTTCACCGAGGAGAGTGCCGCGTGAGTGCCGAAACGACCGTGCCGTCCGCGCTGCTGGCCGGCGACGACGGTTCCAACTACACCGCGCGGCACCTGCTCGTCCTGGAGGGCCTGGAGGCCGTCCGCAAGCGACCCGGCATGTACATCGGCTCCACCGACAGCCGCGGCCTGATGCACTGCCTCTGGGAGATCATCGACAACTCGGTGGACGAGGCGCTGGGCGGCTACTGCGACCGGATCGAGGTGCTGCTGCACCCGGACTCCTCGGTGGAGGTCCGCGACAACGGCCGCGGCATCCCGGTGGACGTCGAGCCCAAGACCGGGCTGTCCGGCGTCGAGGTCGTGATGACCAAGCTGCACGCGGGCGGCAAGTTCGGCGGCGGCTCGTACGCGGCCTCCGGCGGTCTGCACGGCGTCGGCGCCTCGGTCGTCAACGCGCTCTCCGCGCGGCTGGACGTCGAGGTCGACCGCGGCGGCCACACCCACGCGATCAGCTTCCGCCGCGGCACCCCCGGCATCTTCACCGAGGCCAGCCCGGACGCGCCCTTCGAGCCCGCCAACGGCACCACCAGGACCCGCAAGGTGCCCAAGACCCGCACCGGCACCCGGATCCGCTACTGGGCCGACCGGCAGATCTTCCTCAAGGACGCCAAGCTCTCCCTGGAGAACCTGCACAACCGCGCCCGGCAGACGGCCTTCCTCGTCCCCGGCCTGACCATCGTCGTGCGTGACGAGCGGCTCACCGAGAGCGAGCAGGTCGAGGAGTCGGTCTTCCACTACGACGGCGGCATCGCCGAGTTCTGCGAGTTCCTGGCCCCCGACAAGCCGGTCAGCGACGTGGTGCGGCTGCAGGGCGAGGGCACCTTCAAGGAGACCGTGCCGGTCCTGGACGAGCTCGGCCACATGACCCCCACCGAGGTGACCCGCCACCTCGGCGTGGACATCGCGCTGCGCTGGGGCACCGGTTACGACACCACCCTGCGCTCCTTCGTCAACATCATCGCCACCCCCAAGGGCGGCACCCACGTCACCGGCTTCGAGCGCTCGCTGGCCAAGACCGTCAACGAGGCGCTGCGCGGCGCCAAGCTGCTGCGCGTCGCCGAGGACGACATCACCAAGGACGACGCCACCGAGGGCCTCACCGCCGTGGTCACCGTCCGGCTCGCCGAGCCGCAGTTCGAGGGCCAGACCAAGGAGGTGCTCGGCACCTCGGCGGCCAACCGGATCGTCGCGGCCGTCGTCGCCAAGGAGCTCAAGGCCTTCCTCACCTCGGCCAAGAAGGACCAGAAGCAGCAGGCCCGGGCCGTGCTGGAGAAGGTCGTCGCCGCCGCCCGCACCCGGGTCGCCGCCCGGCAGCACAAGGAGGCCCAGCGCCGCAAGACCGCGCTGGAGACCAGCTCGCTGCCCGCCAAGCTGGCCGACTGCCGCAGCGACGACGTCGACCGCAGCGAACTGTTCATCGTCGAGGGCGACTCCGCGCTCGGCACCGCCAAGCTCGCCCGCAACTCCGAGTTCCAGGCGCTGCTGCCGATCCGCGGCAAGATCCTCAACGTGCAGAAGGCCTCGGTGAGCGACATGCTCAAGAACGCCGAGTGCGCCGCGATCATCCAGGTGATAGGGGCCGGCTCGGGCCGCACCTTCGACATCGACCAGGCCCGGTACGGCCGGGTGATCTTCATGGCCGACGCCGACGTCGACGGCTCGCACATCCGCACCCTGCTGCTGACCCTCTTCCACCGCTACATGCGGCCGATGGTCGAGCAGGGCCGGGTCTTCGCCGCTGTCCCGCCGCTGCACCGGATCGAGCTCACCAACCCCAAGCGCGGCCAGGAGAAGTACCACTACACCTACTCCGACGCCGAGCTGCGCTCCACCCTGCTGGAGTTCCAGCGCAAGGGGCAGCGCTGGAAGGAGCCGGTGCAGCGGTACAAGGGCCTGGGCGAGATGGACGCCGACCAGCTGGCCGAGACCACCATGGACCCGCGCCACCGCACCCTGCGCCGGATCAACCTGGGCGACCTGGAGCAGGCCGAGAAGATCTTCGACCTGTTGATGGGCAACGACGTCGCCCCGCGCAAGGAGTTCATCGTGGACTCGGCGGCCACCCTGGACCGCTCGCGCATCGACGCCTGACGCGGCCGGACGACGGGGGCCCTCCACCCACGGGTGGAGGGCCCCCGCGCCGTCGGTTCCACCCGGGGTCCACCCCGGCTCCGATCAGCGGAGAGCGCCGGATCCGTAGCGTCGGAGAGGTCAGCAACACGCCTCTCCCGGGACGGAGAATCCGATGGGATCCCTCGCCAACCTCCTCGTGATCGCCGCGGTGGTGGTTCTGGTCGTCGGACGCCAGATGCGCGTCCAGCGACTGGACACCGAACGCCGCTTCTGGCTGCTCCCGCTGATCCTGGGCGTGCTCGCGCTGCGCGACCCGCAGGTCATCGACCACCAGCACACCGTGCTGTCGGGCGTCCTGCTCGCCGCCGGGCTGGTCACCACCCTCGCGATGGGGACGGTCTGGGGCTGGACCGTCCGGATCTGGCGGGCCGCCGACGGCAACGTCATGGTCAAGGGCACCAAGGCCACCCTGGCCGCCTGGGGCGGCATGATCGTCGTCCGGATCGGGCTGTACGCGGCCGGCTCGGCCCTGGGCGTCCACCAGGCGGGCAGCTCGCTGATGCTCGGCATGGCGGTCCTGCTGCTGGTCCGCTCGCTCGTGGTCAACTGGAGGGCCCGGTCGCTGGAGCCCGCGCGGGCCACCGCCGTACTGAACTGATCCGCCGCCGTGAGCACCGAGGAGGCAGTCTTGCCCGGGTGGTACTGGACCCGCTGGCAGTCCCGGGAGGGGCTGGAGCGCGAGGCCGAGAGCCGACCGCGGCGGGTCCTCACCCTGTTCGGCCGGGTCGTCCTGGTGGTCGTCATCGGCTGGGGGACCTTCTCCGGCGGCAAGTACGCCGGCTGGGCGGTGGCGGCCGCGGCGGCCGGGCTGGTCGCGGCCGTCGCCCTCTGCGCGGTGTACCTGCGGGTCACCCGGGAACAGCATCCGGCGGCCTCCTACCTGCTGGCCGCGGCCCTGATCGGCGCCGGCTGGCTCGCCAACCGGGGACTGGCCTACACCCTGGCCGACTTCCTCTGGATCGGGCTGGCCGTCACGGCCCTGATCCGGCTGCCGCCCGCGCCCGCACTGCTCACCGCGGCGGCCGCGCTGGCCTCGTACACGGCGGCCTCCCCGGCGAGTTGGCTCAGCGTGGCCGCCACCGTCGGCGGTTCGCTGCTGGTCGGCTTCCTGCTGCGGCTGGACATCGAGGCCCGCGGCACCGCCCGTCGGCTGCTGGTCCAGGAGCGCGCCGTGCGGGCCGCCGAGGCGGAGAGCGCGGCGCTCGCCGAACGGGCCCGGATCGCCCGGGAGATCCACGACGTGCTGGCCCACAGCCTCTCCGCGCAGCTGGTCCACCTGGAGGCGGCCCGGCTGATGCTGGACGCCGGGGCGGACCGCGCGCAGGTCCGCGAACGGGTCGTGGCCGCCCGGCGGATGGCCCAGGACGGGCTGGTCGAGACCCGGCAGGCGCTGTCGGCGCTGCGCGGGGAGCTCACCCCGGTCGGGGAGTTCCTGGTGGAGCTGGCCGAGCGCGAGCGGGCCGCGCTCACCGTGACCGGGACGCCCCGGCCGCTGGCCGCCGAGGCCGGGCTGGCGGTGCGGCGCACGGCGCAGGAGGCGGTGACCAACGTCCGCAAGCACGCGCCGGGCGCCCGCTGCTCGGTCGAACTGCGCTACCTGGACGGCGTGGTGGAGCTGGAGGTGCGCAACACCCGGGCACCGCGCGGCCAGTCGACGGGTGAGCTGTCCGGCGGTGAGCTGTCCGACGGTGAGTTGGCCGAGAGCGGCAGCGGGTACGGTCTGCTGGGGATGCGCGAACGCGCGGAACTGCTCGGCGGCGCCCTGCTGGCGGGTCCGGAGGACGGAGGGTGGCGGGTGTTGCTGCGGGTGCCGGCATGAACGGCGGGGCCATCAGGGTGCTGGTGGCGGACGACCAGACGGTGGTGCGCGAGGGCATCGTGATGCTGCTGGGCCTGCTGCCCGGCATCGAGGTGGTCGGCGCGGCGGCGGACGGGGAGGAAGCCGTCACCCTGGTGGAGCGGCACCACCCGGACGTGGTGCTGATGGACCTGCGGATGCCGCGGATGGACGGCGTCGAGGCGACCCGGCGGATCCGGGCCGCCCACCCGGGGACCGAGGTCGTGGTGCTCACCACCTACGCCGACGACGAGTCGCTGTTCCCGGCGCTGCAGGCCGGGGCGCGCGGCTACCTCACCAAGGACGCCGGGGGCGAGCAGATCGCCAAGGCCATCGCGGACGTCCGCGCGGGTGCGGCCGGACTCTCCCCGCAGGTCCAACTCCGTTTGCTGGAGCGGCTTTCGGAGGGGCCGGCGAAGTCCGTGACGCCGAGCGCGCCGGGCGCGCCGAGCCCGGAGCGGTCGGCCGCCAGGGGCGGCGAGCTGCCGGACGGGTTGACGGTGCGGGAGGCCGAGGTGCTCGCGCTGATCGCGGAGGGGCTCTCCAACGCGGAGATCGCCCAGCGGCTGTTCGTCAGCCAGGCGACGGTGAAGACGCACATCAACAACCTGTTCGCCAAGACCGCGGTGCGGGACCGCGCGCAGGCGGTCGCGTACGCCTTCCGGCACGGAATCACCGGTACGCAGCAGTAGTCGGATGAGTGTCCGTCAGATGATCGATCACCTCATTGAGTGAACGTATCTGCGATGGTCAGGGACGGTGTCCGGCGGGCTCCATGATGGTTCGGGTCAGAACGCCCGGCCCGCGCCCAGGAGCAGCAGTGCCACAGCAGCAGACCAGCAGTCC
The DNA here is from genome assembly GCF_040637885.1 of Kitasatospora sp. NPDC028055. Lineage (NCBI taxonomy): Bacteria > Bacillati > Actinomycetota > Actinomycetes > Kitasatosporales > Streptomycetaceae > Kitasatospora > Kitasatospora sp. NPDC028055. The sequence goes on from NZ_JBEZXE010000024.1 coordinate 81,396, forward strand.
CGGCCAGGGGCAGCGATTCGACTGGTGGGCCGCTCCGGCGGCCGCCGCCACTGCGTCCGAGCCGACTGCCGCCCCCCGCCGAACGGCCGTACCGGGCCAGCCGGTTCCCACCCGTCCGGCCGCCGCCCGGTCGGCCGCCGCGCCCGAGCCGGTGGCCGCGCCGCCCGCCCCGCCCGTCGCCGCGCGGCCGGTCGCGCCACCCGCCGTACCGCCGCTGGTACCGGCCGTCGCCCCGCCGTCGGCGCCGCCCGTGGTGCCGCAGGCGTCGGCAGCGGCGGTGAGCACCACCGACAGCACCGAGGTCTACCGGAGTGTCCAGGCCAGTGCGGCCTTCCAGGACATCCGCCGCAGCTACCGCTCGTTCGTCTTCCCGACCAGCGGCGCCTTCCTCGGCTGGTACCTGATGTACGTCGCCGCCGAGGCCGCCGCGCCCGGCGTGATGCGCAGCCCGGTGGCCGGACCGCTCAACGTGGCCTGGGTGCTGGGCCTGCTCCAGTTCGCCTCCACCTTCCTGCTCACCTGGCTCTACGCCCGCAACGCCCGGACCAAGCGCGACCGCGCAGCCCTGGGCCTGCGCTGGGACACCCAGGACCAGCTGCGATGACCGCCACCACCGGCGTGCTGACCACCGCCACCCCGCCCCCCGTCGCCCCGGCCGGTCAGCACCACGGCCTGGCGATCGTGCTGTTCGCCGTGATCGTCCTGGTCACCCTGGGGATCACCCTCTGGGTCGGCCGCCAGGGCAGCGCCGCCGAGGACTTCTACGCCGGCGGACGCGACTTCACCCCGCTGCAGAACGGCTTCGCGCTCTCCGGCGACTACCTGTCCGCCGCCTCCTTCCTCGGCGTCGCCGGGCTGATCGCCCTGTACGGCTACGACGGCGTGCTCTACAGCATCGGCTTCCTGGTCGCCTGGCTGGTCGTGCTGATGCTGGTCGCCGAACTCGTCCGCAACGCGGGCCGCTACACCCTCGCCGACGTGCTCGCGCTGCGGCTGCGCCGCCGCAGGGTACGGGCGGCGGCCGGCGGCGCCAGCGTCGTGGTCACCCTGCTCTACCTGGTCGCCCAGATGGTCGGCGCGGGCTCGCTGGTCGCCCTGCTGCTCGGTACCAACAGCGCCCAGGCCCGGACCTGGACGATCATCGCGGTCGGCGCGCTGATGATCGTCTACGTCACCATCGGCGGGATGCGGGCCACCACCTGGATCCAGATCGTCAAGGCCTTCCTGCTGATCGCCGGATCGGTGCTGCTCACCGTGCTGCTCGTGGTCCGCTTCCACGGCGACCTGTTCGAGCTGATGCGCCAGGCCGCCCGGCACAGCGGCGCCGGTCAGCGCTACCTCGAACCCGGGCTCAAGTACGGCGCCACCTTCACCAGCCGGCTGGACTTCTTCAGCCTGGGACTGGCCCTGGTGCTCGGCACCGCCGGCCTGCCGCACATCCTGTCCCGCTTCTACACGGTGCCCACCGCACGGGCCGCCCGCCGCTCCACGATGTGGGCGATCGGCCTGGTCGGCGGCTTCTACCTGATGGCCATCGCGCTCGGTCTGGGCGCCACCGCGCTGGTCGGCTCCGCGGAGGTGCGGCACGCCAACGCGGCCGGGAACACCGCCGTCCCGCTGCTCGCCCTGGTGCTCGGCGGCGGCAACGGCAGCACCGGCGGGGTGGTGCTGTTCGCGCTGATCTCGGCGATCGCCTTCGCCACCATCCTCGCCGTGGTCGCCGGGCTGACCCTGGCCTCCTCCGCCGCCTTCGCCCACGACATCTGGGCCGGTGCCTGGCGGAACCGGCCGGGCCGGCGCGGCACGGAGCGCACCGCGGAGAAGCCGAGCGAGCAGCAGGAGGTGGTGGTGGCCCGGTTCGCGGCCGGCGGGATCGGCGCGGCGGCGATCGTGATCAGCCTCTACGCCCAGCAGCTGAACGTCGCCTTCCTGGTCGGCCTGGCCTTCGCGGTGGCCGCCTCCTCGAACCTGCCGGTGCTGCTGTACAGCCTGTTCTGGTCGCGGTTCACCGCCCGGGGGGCGGTCTGGTCGGTGTACGGCGGGCTCGTTCCGGCGATCGTGCTGGTGTTCTTCTCGCCGGTGGTCTCCGGATCGAAGGTGGCGCTGTTCCCCGGTGTCGACTTCCACTGGTTCCCGCTGGAGAACCCCGGGATCGTCTCCATCCCGCTCGGCTTCCTGGCGGGCTGGATCGGGACGCTCACCTCTCCCGAACCGGCGGACCCGGACCGCTTCGCCGAGCTGGAGGTGCGGGCCCTCACCGGTGCGGGCGCGGCGTAGCCGCCGTGACCAGAGGGAACCCCGGCGGACCTGGGCCCGCCGGGGTTCCGCCGTTCCCGGGCCGGTCGGGGTTTCCGTCGTTCGCCGAGGGGCTGGGGGCGCCCCGGTGCGGTCAGGCCCGGACGGCCAGCCCGTAGCGGTGCTCGGGGCGGCCGGTGTCGCCGTAGCGCAGGGTCAGCCGCAGCCGGCTGTCCCGTTCCAGCTGCTTGAGGTAGCGCTGGGCGGTCGAGCGGCTCAGCCCGGTGGCGTCGGCGACCTCCTGGGCGGACAGCGGCCGCCCCGCCCGGCGCAGTACGCCCAGCACCAGGTCGGTGGTGGGCGCCGAGTGGCCCTTCGGCAGCGTTCCGGCGGGCGCGGCGGCGCTGCGCAGGGTGGCGAACAGCCGGTCCACCTCGTCCTGGCCGGCTTCCCGGGCCGGGGCGGCCAGCGCGTGCCGCAGCTGGGCGTAGGAGACCAGCTTGTCCCGCAGCCCGGCGAAGGTGAACGGCTTGACCAGGTACTGCAGGGCGCCGTGCTGCATCGCGGCGTGCACGGTGGAGACGTCCCGGGCGGCGGTCACCATCATCACGTCGCAGGCCACCTGGCGGTCCCGTAGTCGGCGGACCAGCGCCAGGCCGGTCTCGTCCGGCAGGTGGTGGTCGAGCAGCAGGAGGTCCACCGGGCGGCGCTCCAGCGCGGCCAGGGCCTCCCCGGCCGAGTGGGCGGTGCCGGTGACCCGGAAGCCCGGCACCTTGGCCACGTAGGCGGCGTGCACGTCCGCGACCCGGAAGTCGTCGTCCACCACGAGTACGTCGATCATCAGGCCTCCACGAGCTGAGTGGTGAGCAGGGCCTCGGGCAGCTCGACGGTGAACCGGGCGCCGCCGAGCGGGCCGGTGTCGAGCACGATCCGGCCGCCGGTCCGTTCGACCAGCCGCCGCACCATCGCCAGGCCCAGCCCGCGCGGACGGTGCGCGGGCGCGTCCTTGCTGGTCCACCCCTCCTCGAAGACCTGCTCGCGCAGCTCCTCCGGCACGCCCGGGCCGCTGTCCGCGACCTGGAGCAGCAGGGTGGAGCCGGCCGCCGCCAGCGTCACCTCCAGCCGCCCGCCCCCGCCGGGCACCAGGGCGTCCACCGCGTTGTCGATCAGGTTGCCGAGCACCGTCACCAGCGCCCGGGCGTCCACCACCGCGTCCGGCAGGTGCGCCGCCGGGGCGAGCACCAGCCGCACCCCGCGTTCGCCGGCCACCGCCGTCTTGCCCGCCAGCAGCGCCGCGACGTGCGGGTCCTGCACCTGTTCGGCGATCCGCGCGGCGACCACGGCGTGCGAGCCGGACTGCTCCGAGATGAAGGCCACCGCCTGCTCGTGGCGGCCGAGTTCGAGCAGGCCGAGCAGGGTGTGCATCCGGTTGGCGTGTTCGTGGTCCTGGGCGCGCAGCGCCTCGGTGAGGCTGCGGGTGGTGTCCAGCTCGCGGACCAGCGACTCCAGCTCGGTGCGGTCGCGCAGCGTCACCACGGCGCCCTCGGCGGTGGTCGTCCGGTTCACCACCAGCACCCGGTCGTCCCGGACGGCCGGCAGGTCGGTGCCGGTGATCCGCCCGGTCAGTACGTCGGCCAGCCGGCCCGGCGGCAGCACCGCGGCGATCGGGTGGCCGGTGCAGTCCCCGGGCAGGTCGAGCAGCCGCAGGGCCTCGTCGTTGGCCAGCCGGATCCGGCCCCGCTCGTCCAGCGCGACCAGGCCCTCGCGGATGCCGTGCAGCATCGCCTCGCGCTCGACCAGCAGGGCGGAGATGTCGGCCAGCGCGATGTTGTGGGTGCGGCGCTTGAGCCGGCGGGCCAGGACCAGGGTGGCGACGGTGCCGGCGCTCAGGCCGGCGGCGGCGCACAGCAGGATGCCGGTGAGCATCTTGAGCAGCCGGCGGCGGATCGAGTCGTCGCTGATGCCGACCGACACCTCGCCGACGATCCGGCCGTCCGCCGTCCGCAGCGGCACCTTGCCGCGGGCGGTGCGGCCCAGGGTGCCCTGCTGGATCGCGGTGACGCTGCGGCCGGCCAGCGCCGGCTCCGGGTCGGTGCTGACCCGCTGGCCGATCCGGCCCGGGTCGGTGTGCGAGAGGCGGATGCCGTCCAGGTCGGTGACCACGACGAAGCTGGCGCCGGTGGCGAGCCGGATCTGCTCGGCGTTGCGCTGCGCGGTGACGACGTCGCGGGTGTCGGCGGCCCGGGCGATGGCCTCGTCGGTGGCGGTGGCCTGGGCGATGGACAGCGCCCGCTGCATGGCGTCGTGGTCCAGTTCGCTGCTGACCGGGGCCAGGAACAGCCCGGCGGTCAGGGCGGTGACGCCGACGGTGACGACGGTCTGGCTCAGCAGGAGCTGGGCGAAGACCCGGCGGGGCCAGTGGGGGAGCTTCATCCGGGCCTCCTCTCGGCGGCTGGGTGTCACGGGGCCCGCGGACACGGGGGCGGGGTCCGGCAGGGGCGCGGTCGGGACACCTTATGTTTCCGACGTGTTTCTGTCAGCCCACGTCCCCGCAGTTGTAGCGGAAGCAAAAGGAGCAGAACACCCCTCAATGCGGAGAAGTCGCACTACGCGGAGAAGGCTCCCGCCGGGGCCGGGCCCGCTCCTACCTTTCCGGGGCAAGCACTGACCCGGGAGGAATGAATGACCGATACCCCGGCGATCGAGCTGACCGGCGCGACGAAACGCTTCCGCACCCCCTCCGGTGCGCTGCACACCGCCGTCCGTGATCTCGATCTGACCGTCGCCCAGGGCGAGTTCGTCGCCGTCGTCGGCCCCACCGGCTGCGGCAAGTCCACCACGCTGACCCTGGTCAGCGGCCTGGAGGAGCCCACCGAGGGCGAGGTCCGGGTGTACGGCGAGCCCGTGCGCGGGATCGACCCCCAGGTCGGGTTCGTCTTCCAGCAGGACGCCGTCTTCCCCTGGCGCACCGTGCTGTCCAACGTGATGGCCGGACCGCGCTTCCGCGGCGTGCCCGCCGCCGAGGCGAGGGAGCGGGCCCGGGACTGGCTGGGCCGGGTGGGCCTGGCCGCCTTCGAGGACCGCTACCCGCACCAGCTGTCCGGCGGCATGCGCAAGCGCGTCGCGCTCGCCCAGACCTTCGTCAACGACCCGGCCATCCTGCTGATGGACGAGCCGTTCTCGGCGCTGGACGTGCAGACCCGCGCCCTGATGTCCGACCAGCTGCTGGAGTTGTGGGCCGGTACGGGCTCCTCGGTCGTGTTCGTCACCCACGACCTGGACGAGGCCATCGCGCTCGCCGACCGGGTCGTCGTGATGACGGCCGGCCCGGCCACCGTCAAGGAGGTCTTCACCGTCGACCTGCCACGACCGCGCACCGTGGAGGCCGTCCGGCTGGAACCGAGGTTCGTCGAGCTGTACCGCGAGATCTGGGCCTCGCTCGGCGAAGAGGTGCGCATCACCCGGGAGAGAGGAGCGGGTCGTGCCGCTTGAGACCGCGTCCGAGACCGCTTCGACCGCCGCCGGGACGCCCCCGGCCGCCACCACCAGGACCGAGGCCCGCGAACGGGCCGCCCGCAACCGGAAGTTGACCGTCTACGCGGCCCGGATCGGGGTGCTGGTCGCCTTCCTCGGCCTGTGGGAGGTGTGCGCCCGCACCGAGGTCATCGACCCGTTCAACTTCTCGCAGCCGTCCAGGATCTGGGACCAGATCTGGCAGTGGACCACCCACGGCACCGCCCAGGGCTCGCTCGGCGAGCAGATCGGCTACACCCTGTACGAGGCCCTCACCGGCTGGGTGATCGGCGTGGTCGGCGGTGTGCTGCTGGGCATCGCGCTCGGCCGGATCCGCTTCCTGGCCGACGTGTTCGGGCCGTACATCAAGGTCCTCAACGCCATCCCGCGGATCGTGCTCGCCCCGATCTTCCTGATCTGGTTCGGCCTCGGCCCGGCCTCCAAGGTCGCCTCCGCAGTGGTCCTGGTGTTCTTCCCGGTGTTCTTCAACGCCTTCCAGGGCGCCCGCGAGGTCGACCGCAACCTGGTCGCCAACGCCCGCATCCTGGGCGCCGACAACCGCAAGGTCACCCTCCAGGTGGTCATCCCCGCCGCCACCACCTGGATCTTCACCAGCCTCCACGTCAGCTTCGGCTTCGCGCTGATCGGCGCGATCGTCGGCGAGTACATCGGCGCCACCAAGGGCCTCGGCCTGCTGGTCGCCGCCGCCCAGGGCACCTTCAACGCGGCCGGGGTGTACGCCGCCATGACCATCCTCGCCGTCGTCGCGCTGCTCACCGAGGGGCTGCTGACCTTCGCCGAGAAGCGGCTCTTCCGCTGGAAGCCCGCCGACGCGGGCGACGGCCGCTGAACTCCCCCCGCCCGTACGTACCGAGAGGTTCCCCCACGATGCGCAGATCCGTTGCCGCCGCCCTCGCCGCTGCCGCCCTGCTCCTCCCGCTCACCGCCTGCGCCAACGACGCCGCCACCTCCGCCCACGGCGCCGCCCCGGCCGGGCAGCAGGTCGACGGCCCCAAGGTCAAGATCATGGTCGGCGGCCTGGACAAGGTCATCTACCTGCCCGCGATGCTCACCCAGCGGCTCGGCTACTTCGCCGAGGCCGGTGTCAACGTCGAACTGCTCACCGAACCGGCCGGCGTCAACGCCACCACCGCACTGCTGGCCGGCGACGTCCAGGGCGCCGTCGGCTTCTACGACCACACCATCGACCTCCAGGCCAAGGGCAAGCACGTCGAGTCCGTGGTCCAGTTCGCCCAGGCCCCCGGTGAGGTCGAACTGGTCTCCACCAAGCAGGCCGACGCCATCAGGTCCGGCGCCGACTTCAAGGGCAGGAAGCTCGGCGTCACCAGCATCGGCTCCTCCACCGACTTCCTCACCAAGTACCTCGCGGTCAAGAACGGCGCCTCCGTCAGCGACTTCAGCCCGATCGCGGTCGGCGCCGGCCAGACCTTCATCGCCGCCCTCCAGCAGGGCAGCATCGACGCCGGGATGACCACCGACCCGACCGTCGCCACCGTCCTGGACAAGGGCCTCGGCAAGATCCTCTACGACATGCGCACCCCCGAGGGCTCGCGCCAGGCACTCGGCGGGCTCTACCCGTCCTCCTCGCTCTACATGAGCACCGAGTGGGTCGAGAAGAACAAGGACACCACCCAGAAGCTCACCAACGCCTTCGTGAAGACCCTCAAGTGGATGTCCACCCACAGCCCCGAGGAGATCGCCGCGAAGATGCCCGCCGACTACGCGCAGGGCGGCGCCGAGCAGTACGCGGCGGCCATCAAGTCCACCCTGCCGATGTTCACCACCGACGGGGTGATGCCCGCCGACGGGCCCAGGACCGTGCTCGCGGTGCTCGCCGCCTTCCACCCGGACGTCAAGGGCAAGGAGGGGACGATCGACCTGTCCAGGACGTACACCACGGAGTTCGTCGGCAAGGCGGCCGGCTGATCCCACCGCCCGCGGCGGTCCCGCGCCCACCCCCACGGGCGCGGGGCCGCCGTGCTGCTCAGATCCCCCGTACGGAGAGCACGTCCATCCGCGACGGCGTCCCCGCCGCCTTGCCGCAGCTCTCCGGACGCGCCGGCTCGCTCACCGACTCGATCACGTCCACCTCCCAGGCCCGGCCGTCCCGGTGGAACACCCCCACCAGCCAGCGGCCCGGGCCGTCCGGCCGCTGCGTCACGGTCAGCGCGTCCACCCCGGTCTCGCCGATCGCCAGCCGCACCGCGTGCTCGGCCGCCTGGCCCGGCCGCTCCCAGCCCGAGCAGCCCCGCGACCACTCCGGCACCATGTGCCCGGCCGCCGTCGCGGCCAGCACCTCCTTGGCGCTCTCCGGCGTCAGCCGCCCGTACGCGTAGCCGTACGGCAGCACCAGCATCGTGGGGGCGAAGCGGTGCCCGCCCAGGTGGGTGACCTCCCACACCTCGCTGTGCCCGGCCGCCGCCAGCTCCGCAGCCAGCGGACGGCCCAGCAACGCGCAGCAGCGGTCCCGGCGTCCGTTGGTGCACACCAGCGCCAGCGGGCCGCCGACGTGCTCCAGCCCGAAACCCTTGTGGTCACCGGCGCCCAGCGCCGCGAAGTCCAGCTCCAGCAGCTCCGCCGGATCCGCCACCTGCGCCCGGCGCACCCAGCCCCGGCCCGGCACCGCGTGCGCCACCACCACCTCGTGCCGCGCCGTCGGCAGGCAGTCCGCGTGCCGGCCGGGCCGCCGGATCAGGGCGACCCGTACGCCGGTACCCGCGGCGGCGGCCTCCAGCGCGCGGCCGACCGCCCCGTCCAGGTGGCTCTCGCCCAGGGCCTTCGCGCCCCAGGGGCCGTTCTGCTCCAGCAGCAGCCAGGTGGTCGCCACCGCCGCCGTCGCGGTCAAGGGCTCCGAAAGTTCACGCGAGAGGGTCGCACAGGTGCTCACCCGGGCAAGGCTACCCCCGGCGGCGGCCCGGCCCGGGGGTCGCGGAGCGCCCGCGACCAGGCCCGGAGCCCTCCCACCCGAGGGCGGGACGGCCGCGGACACGCCGGAGGGCGGGGCGCCCGCAGGCACCCCGCCCTCCGCTCCCGTCGGCCCGGGGGTCGGCACGGGGCCGGCACGGGGCCGGCCGTCACGCCGGGCCGGCCACCACCGTGATCGGCGCCGTCACCGGGGTGCCCGAACCGTCCCGGCGCGGGTCGCGCTCCGGCAGGTCGACCGGCACGCCCTTGGCACCGGCGGCCCGGGCCGGGGCGGCACCCGCCCAGGCGAACACCAGGCCGTCCTCGCCGCGCAGGAAGCGCTGGCAGCGCACACCGCCGGTCGCCCGGCCCTTGCGCGGGTACTGCTCGAACGGGGTGACCTTCCAGGACGTCTGCTCGTCACCCGACAGCGTGCCCGAGGCGCCCGCCACCGAGACCACCACCGCGTCCGCACCCGGGTCCACCGCCGTGAACGACAGCACCCGGGCGCCGTCCGACAGCTTGATGCCCGCCATGCCGCCCGCCGGACGGCCCTGCGGACGGACCTGCCCCGCCGGGTAGCGCAGCAGCTGGGCGTCCGAGGTGATGAAGACCAGGTCCTCCTCGCCGGTGCGCAGTTCGACCGCGCCCACCAGCTCGTCGCCGTCCTTGAGGGCGATCACCTCGAACTCGTCCTTGTTCGCCGGCCACTCCGGCACCACCCGCTTCACCACACCCTGCACCGTGCCCAGCGCCAGCCCCGGCGAGGACTCGTCCAGCGTGGTCAGCGCCAGCACCCGCTCCCCGGCCTCCAGCCGCAGGAACTCCTCCACCGCGGCCCCGCCCGCCAGCGTCGGCGAGGGCATCGGCGGCAGCGCCGGCAGGTCGATCACCGGCAGCCGCAGCACCCGGCCCGCGGACGTCACCACACCCACGTCCGCCCGCGCCGTGGCCGGCACCGCCGACACGATCACGTCGTGCTTCGCCCGCTTCTCCGACAGCTCGAACGGCTCGCCGTCCGCCGTCCGCGCCAGCAGCCCGGTCGAGGACAGCAGCACCCGGCACGGGTCGTCCGCCACCTCCAGCGGCACCGTCAGCGCCGCCGACGGAGCCGCCCCCGCCTCCAGCAGCACCGTGCGCCGCTCCGTCCCGAACTGCTTGGACACCGCGCCCAGTTCGGACGACACCACGCTGCGCAGCCGGGAATCCGACTCCAGGATCTCGGTCAGCTCCGCGATCTCCGCGTTCAGCTTCTCCTTCTCCTGCTCCAGCTCCACCCGGTCGAACCTGGTCAGCCGGCGCAGCGGGGTGTCCAGGATGTAGCCGGTCTGCGTCTCCGACAGCGAGAAGCGCTCCATCAGGCGCTCCTTCGCCTGCTGGGCGTTGTCACTCGACCGGATGACCGCAATGACCTCGTCGATGTCCACCAGGGCCACCAGCAGGCCCTCGACCAGGTGCAGCCGCTCCTCCCGCTTGCGGCGGCGGAAGTCGCTGCGCCGGCGCACCACCGTGAAGCGGTGGTCGACGTAGACCTCCAGCAGCTCCTTGAGGCCCAGCGTCAGCGGTTGCCCGTCCACCAGCGCCACGTTGTTGATGCCGAAGGTCTCCTCCAACGGCGTCAGCTTGTAGAGCTGCTCCAGCAGCGCCTCCGGCACGAAGCCGTTCTTCACCTCGATCACCAGCCGCAGCCCGTGCTCGCGGTCGGTCAGGTCCTTGACGTCCGCGATGCCCTGCAGCTTCTTCGCGTTGACCAGGTCCTTGATCTTCGAGATGACCTTCTCCGGGCCGACGTTGTACGGCAGCTCGGTCACCACGATGCCCTTGCGGCGCGCCGTGACGTTCTCGATCGTCGTGGTGGCCCGGATCCTGAACGTGCCGCGGCCCGACTCGTAGGCGTCCCGGATGCCCGACAGGCCCACGATCCGCCCGCCCGTCGGCAGGTCCGGACCGGGCACGAACCGCATCAGCGTGTCCAGGTCCGCGCTCGGGTGCTTGATCAGGTGCCGGGCCGCCGCCACCACCTCGGACAGGTTGTGCGGCGGCATGTTCGTCGCCATGCCCACCGCGATACCCGTCGCGCCGTTCACCAGCAGGTTCGGGAACGCGGCCGGCAGCGCCAGCGGCTCCTGCTCGCTGCCGTCGTAGTTCGGCCCGAAGTCGACGGTGTCCTCGTGGATCGACTCCACCATCGCCATCGAGGCCGCCGTCAGCCGCGACTCGGTGTACCGCATCGCCGCCGGCGGGTCGTCGTTGCCCAGCGAACCGAAGTTGCCGTGCCCGTCGATCAGCGGCAGCCGCATCGAGAACGGCTGCGCCATGCGCACCACCGAGTCGTAGATCGACTGGTCGCCGTGCGGGTGCAGCCGGCCCATCACCTCGCCCACCACGCGCGCGCACTTGACGTGCGCCCGGTCCGGACGCAGGCCCATCTCGTTGGCCTGGTACAGGATCCGGCGGTGCACCGGCTTGAGACCGTCCCGCGCGTCGGGCAGCGCACGCGAGTAGATCACCGAGTAGGCGTACTCCAGGAAGGAGCCCTGCATCTCGTCCACGACGTCGACGTCGAGGATCCGCTCCTCGAAGTCTCCGGGCGGCGGGGTCTGCGAACTGCGGCGGGCCATCGCGGCGGGGCTCCCTTACGTGTCGCTGGCTGTGTCGTCGGCCGGCCGTCGGCCGTCCGGTCCGGTCACCGGACGGGCTTCGCCGCCCCGGCTCCCTGATTCACCGTCCTACCGCCGCGACCCGTCAACCGGGTGCGACCGACAGGGCGCGGCGCCCCCATTGTGGACCCTCGCGCCGACACTCCCGGTCAGCGGCCCTCTTCCGCCCCTGGCGAACGCCGCTTCCGCGCGGACACAAACACGCCCCCCACGCGTTGCACCACAATGGGGGACGCCACACGAACCCCGACATCGACGACGGGAAGGACCCGAGCGCATGGCCAACCCGGCCCCCGCCTCCAGCCGAGGCATCGCCATCACCGAGCACCGCCTGGCCAACGGCCTGCGCGTCGTCCTCTCCGAGGACCGCCTCACCCCGGTCGCCGCGGTCTGCCTCTGGTACGACGTCGGCTCCCGCCACGAGGTCAAGGGCCGTACCGGCCTCGCCCACCTCTTCGAGCACCTGATGTTCCAGGGCTCCGCCAACGTCTCCAACAACGGGCACTTCGAGCTCGTCCAGGGCGCCGGCGGCTCGCTCAACGGCACCACCAGCTTCGAGCGCACCAACTACTACGAGACCATGCCCGCCCACCAGCTGGAGCTCGCCCTCTGGCTGGAGGCCGACCGGATGGGCTCGCTGCTCGCCGCCCTCGACGAGACGTCCATGGAGAACCAGCGCGCCGTCGTCAAGAACGAGCGCCGCCAGCGCTACGACAACGTCCCGTACGGCACCGCCTTCGAGAAGCTCACCGCGCTCTCCTACCCCGAGGGCCACCCGTACCACCACACCCCGATCGGCTCCATGGCCGACCTCGACGCCGCCACCCTGGAGGACGCCCGCGCGTTCTTCCGCACCTACTACGCGCCCAACAACGCGGTGCTCTCCGTGGTCGGCGACATCGACCCGGAGCAGACCATCGCCTGGGTCGAGAAGTACTTCGGCTCCATCCCCGCGCACGACGGCAAGCAGCCCCCGCGCTCCGGCGAACTCCCCGACACCATCGGCCGCGAACTGCGCCAGGAACTCGCCGAGGACGTCCCCTCCCGCGCCCTGATGGCCGCCTACCGCCTGCCGCACGACGGCACCCGCGAGGCCGACGCCGCCGACCTCGCGCTCACCATCCTCGGCAGCGGCGAGTCCAGCCGCCTCTACAACCGGCTCGTCCGCCGCGACCGCACCGCCGTCGCCGCCGGCTTCGGCCTGCTGCGCCTCGCCGGCGCCCCCAGCCTCGGCTGGCTCGACGTCAAGACCTCCGGCGACGCCACCATCGCCCAGATCGACGCCGCCGTCGACGAGGAGCTCGCCCGATTCGCCGCCGAGGGCCCCACCCCCGAGGAACTCGAGCGCGCCCAGGCCCAGATCGAGCGCGAGTGGCTCGACCGGCTCACCACCGTCGCCGGCCGCGCCGACGAACTCTGCCGCTACGCCGTCCTGTTCGGCGACCCCAAGCTGCTGAACGACGCCCTCCCCAAGGTCCTCGACGTCACCGCCGAAGAGGTCCAGGCCGTCGCCAAGGCCCGGCTCCACCCCGACAACCGGGCCGTCCTCGTCTACGAGCCGACCGCGACCGCCGCCGACGACGCTTCCGACGCCGCTTCCGAAGAGGAGGGTGCCGCCGTATGAGCACCGACTACGTCCCCGCGATGACCTTCCACCCCCAGCCCCAGCCCGGCACCCCCGGCCCCTGGGCCTTCCCCGCCCCCGAGCGGACCGCCCTCGGCAACGGCATCACCGTGCTGCACTGCCACCGGCCCGGCCAGCAGCTGGTCGCCGTCGAGGTCCTCCTCGACGCCCCGCTCGCCGCCGAGCCCGAGGGCCTCGACGGCGTCGCCGCCATCCTCGCCCGCGCCCTCAACGAGGGCACCGACACCCTCACCGCCGAGGAGTTCGCCGGCGAGCTGGAGCGCGCCGGGGCCACCCTCGACGCCCACGCCGACCACCCCTGCATCCGGGTCGCCCTCGAAGTCCCCGCCTCCCGGCTCCAGCGCGGCCTCACCCTGCTGTCCGACGCCCTGCGCGCCCCCGCCCTCCCGGCCGAGGAGATCGAGCGCCTCGTCGCCAACCGCCTCGACGAGATCGTGCACGAGCAGGCCAACCCCGCCCGGCGGGCCGCCAAGGCCCTCTACGCCGAGCTCTTCGAGGCCGCGGACCGCCTCTCCCGGCCCCGCAGCGGCACCGCCGACACCGTCAAGTCGATCGACCGGGCCGCCGTCAAGGCCTTCTACGACGCCCACGTGCGCCCCGCCACCACCACCGTCGTGGTGGTCGGCGACCTCACCGGCGTCGACCTCCCCGCCCTGCTGGAGAGCACCCTCGGCACCTGGACCGGCACCGCGGCGGAGCCCTCCACCCACGCCCCGGTCACCGGCGACGACCGCGGCCGCGTCCTCATCGTCGACCGCCCCGGCTCCGTCCAGACCCAGCTGCTGATCGGCCGGATCGGCCCCGACCGCCACGACCCGGTCTGGGCCGCCCAGATCCTCGGCACCTACTGCCTCGGCGGCACCCTCACCTCCCGTCTCGACCGCGTCCTGCGCGAGGAGAAGGGCTACACCTACGGCGTCCGGGCCTTCGCCCAGCCGCTGCGCTCCGCCGCCGACGGCAGCGGGCGCTCGCTGCTCGCCATCAGCGGCTCGGTGGACACCGCCTCCACCGCCCCCGCGCTCGCCGACACCTGGACCATCCTGCGCACCCTCGCCGCCGAGGGCCTCACCGACGCCGAGCGCGACGAGGCCGTGCAGTTCCTGGTCGGCGTCGCGCCGCTCAAGTACGAGACCGCGGGCTCGGTCGCCGGCACCCTGGCCGACCAGGTCGAGCAGTACCTCCCCGACGACTACCAGGCCGAGGTCTACCGGCAGCTGGCCGAACTGCCCACCGCGGCGGCCACCGAGGCCGTGGTCGCGGCCTTCCCGCCGGACCGCCTGGTCACCGTCCTGGTCGGCGACGCCGCCGCGATCGAGGCGGACGTGCGGGCGCTCGGGATCGGCGAGGTCACCGTCGTCAGCTGACGCCTTCCGCTGTCCCCTCCGGCCCGGTGGAGCGCCTTCGCTCCGCCGGGCCGGACGCGTTCTTAAATCCGTTGCGGGCCCGGCCCGTTCCGTGGATAGATGTTCCCCGACGCACAACACGTGCGAACTGCGAGCAGCGAAGGGAGGCGGTCACCATGCGGGTCGAGCAAGCCATACGACGGCGCTCCCCGAGGCCGTATCTCCCCTGCTCCGCCCTGGCCGCCTGAGCGCAGTCGCCCCTGAACTTCCCCGAGCCGCGCCGGGATCCTCTTTCGCGCGGCATCCCTTTCCCGAACCACCCGACCTCTGGAGGTCGTTCACCCATGTCGTACACCGAAGTACCCGGCATCCGCGTCCCGATCCGGATGTGGACCGACCCGGCGACGGTCGAGGGCGCGGCCCTCCAGCAGCTGCGCAACATCAGCTCCCTGCCGTGGCTGCACGGCCTCGCCGTGATGCCGGACGTCCACCTGGGCAAGGGCGCGACGGTCGGTTCCGTCATCGCGATGAAGGACGCGGTCTGCCCGGCGGCCGTCGGCGTCGACATCGGCTGCGGGATGAGCGCGGTGAAGACCTCCCTCACCGCCGAGGACCTCCCGGACGACCTTTCCGCCCTGCGCTCCAAGATCGAGCAGGCCATCCCGGTCGGCCGCGGCCTGCACACCGACCCGGTCGACCCGGTCACGCTGCCCGGCTTCCGTGCGGAGGGCTGGGACGACTTCTGGCAGCGCTTCGACGGCATCGCGGAGGACGTCAAGTGGCGCCGCGAGCGGGCGATGCAGCAGATGGCGACGCTCGGTGGAGGAAATCACTTCATCGAACTGTGTGTCGATACGACCGGCGCGGTCTGGCTGATGCTGCACTCCGGCTCCCGCAACATCGGTAAGGAGCTGGCCGAGCACCACATGAGCGTCGCCCGCGCCCTGCCGCACAACCAGGGGCTGGTCGACCGGGATCTCGCGGTCTTCCTCGCGAAGACGCCGGAGATGGCCGACTACCGCCAGGACCTCTTCTGGGCGCAGGAGTACGCGAAGCACAACCGCGCCCTGATGATGGCGCTCTTCCAGGACGTCGTCCGCCGCGAGTTCGACAAGGCGCAGGTCACCTTCGACGAGGTGATCAGCTGCCACCACAACTACGTCTCGGAGGAGCGGTACGACGGCGTCGACCTGCTGGTGACCCGCAAGGGCGCGATCAGGGCCGGCTCCGGTGACCTCGGGATCATCCCGGGTTCGATGGGGACGGGCTCCTACATCGTCCGCGGCCTGGGCAACGCGGCGTCGTTCAACTCCGCCTCGCACGGCGCCGGCCGCAAGATGAGCCGCACCGCGGCGAAGAAGCGGTTCACCACGCGCGACCTGGCCGAGCAGACCAAGGGCGTGGAGTGCCGCAAGGACAGTGGAGTGGTGGACGAGATCCCGGGCGCGTACAAGAACATCGAGAAGGTCATCGAGCAGCAGAAGGACCTGGTCGAGGTGGTCGCGCACCTCAAGCAGGTGATCTGCGTGAAGGGCTGACAAACGGCCGAAGCCCCCGGGGGGCGATCCCGGGGGCCTCGGTCAGGTCACGCGTGACGAGCGGGGGCTGGCTCAGGCGGCGGCCGGGAGCTCGTCGAGGCCTTCGGAGACCAGCTTGGCGAGGCGGTCGAGGGCCTCGTCGGCGCCGGGGGCGTCGGAGGCCAGGATGACCTCGTCGCCGCCCTGGGCGCCCAGGGCGAGCAGGCCGAGCATGGAGGCGGCGTTCACGGGGTTGCCGCCCGGCTTGGCGATGGTGATCGGCACGCCGGTGGCCGTGACGGCCCGGACGAAGACGGAGGCGGGACGGGCGTGCAGGCCCTCGGCCCAACCGATGGTGACGCGGCGCTCAGCCATGAGACGTGCCTTTCCGGTGAAGCTGGTCACGGCCGTGCTCGGGCGAGCGGGGGGAACGACCGTGTTGTCTAGACCAGTGTTGCACGCAGGCAACCCCGGCGAGGCGCCGCGTTCGGGACTTGTGATTGTTTCTTTTCGGGGCATAAGGCCCGGCCAGTGGCCCTGTCCACCCTGCCGTGAGCGCGCGCCCGGCGCCATTCGGCCCGCCGCCGGATAACCTGACGAATGTGGAAGACCCCGCGGTGGCGAACCCCGCGCAACCCGACTATCCGCAGCACTGGGAAGCCGACATCCTGCTGCGCGACGGCGGTACGGCCCGGATCCGGCCGATCACCCCCGGCGACGCCGGGCGGCTGGTGGAGTTCTACGAACAGGTCTCCGACCAGTCCAAGTACTTTCGCTTTTTCGCTCCCTACCCGCGGCTCTCCGACAAGGACGTCCGCCGCTTCACCCACCACGACTTCGTGAACCGGGTCGGCCTCGCCGTGGTGGTCCGGGACCACTTCATCGCGACCGTCCGCTACGACCGGATCGACGCCGACGGCCGCCCCTCCGACGACGGCACCGACGCCGAGGTCGCCTTCCTGGTCCAGGATGCCCACCAGGGCCGCGGCGTGGCCTCCGCGCTGCTGGAGCACATCGCGGCGGTGGCCCAGGAGCGGGGCATCCGCCGCTTCCAGGCCGAGGTGCTGCCGGAGAACCGCAAGATGGTGAAGGTCTTCACCGACGCCGGCTACACCCAGCACCGCAGCTTCGCCGACGGCGTGGTGCACCTGGAGTTCGACCTCGAACAGACCGACCGCTCACTCGCCGTGATGCGAGCCCGCGAGCACCGCGCCGAGGCCCGCTCGGTGCAGCGGCTGCTCACCCCGCGCTCGGTGGCCGTGATCGGCGTCTCCCGCAATCCGCAGACCGTCGGCCGGGCCCTGCTGCGCGACCTGCTCGGCAGCTTCGACACCGAGTTCGAGAGCCGGTACGAGTCCAAGGACGCCCCGCGCACCGTCTACGCGGTCAACCGCAGCGCCCCGCCCGGCACCGAGCTGGACGGCGTCCCGGTGCACCGCTCGATTCTGGACATTCCCGGGCCGGTCGACCTCGCGGTGATCGCCGTCCCCGAGAGCGTCGTCCCGGCGGCCGTCGCCGAGTGCGGCGCGCACGGCGTGCAGGGCCTGGTGGTGGTCACCGCCGGCTACGCCGAGACCGGCCCGGAGGGCCGCGACCGCCAGCGCGCCCTGGTCCGCCAGGCCCGCGCGGCGGGCATGCGGGTGGTCGGCCCGAACGCCTTCGGCCTGATCAACACCGACCCCGACCGCCCGCTGAACGCCTCGCTCGCCCCGCACCTGCCGGACCGCGGCGGCTTCGGGATCTTCTGCCAGTCCGGGGCGATCGGCGTGGCCCTGCTGGAGTCCGCCCACCGGCGCGGCCTCGGCGTCTCCTCCTTCGCCTCGGTCGGCAACCGCTCGGACGTCTCCGGCAACGACTTCCTGCAGTACTGGGCCGAGGACGAGGCCACCGAGGTGGTGCTGCTCTACCTGGAGTCCTTCGGCAACCCGCGCAAGTTCACCCGGATCGCGCGCCGGCTGGCCACCGCCAAGCCGGTGGTGGTGGTCAAGGGTGCCCGCCACACCGGCAGCCTGCCGCCCGGCCACGCCGTCCCGGCCACCGCCACCGGCCTGCAGGACGCCACCGTGGACGCGCTGTTCGAACAGGCCGGGGTCACCAGGGTGGCGACCATCACCGAGCTGTTCGACACCGGCGAGCTGCTCGCCCAGCAGCCGCTGCCGCCGGGCGACCGGGTCGCTGTGGTCGGCAACTCCGACTCGCTGGGCCTGCTCACCTACGACACCTGCCTGAGCGCCGGGCTGCGGCCGCGCACACCGGTCGACCTCACCACCGCCGCGACCGGGGAGAACTTCCGGATCGCCCTGGACGTCGCGCTCAGCGACCCGGCCGTGGACGCGGTGATCGCCGTCGCCATCCCGCCGATCGGCACCTCCGCGCACGCCTTCATGGGCGGCCGGCTGACCGGCCCGGACGACCCCGAGATGGGCTCGGACGACCCGGAGATCGCCACCGCCCTGCTCGAAGCGGGCGAGCGGGCACGGGAGTTGGGCAAGCCCCTGGTGCTGGCCCACCTGGCCCTGACCGACCTGCCGACCCGGCTGCGCCCGGGTGGGATC
Source organism: Kitasatospora sp. NPDC028055 (assembly GCF_040637885.1). NCBI lineage: Bacteria > Bacillati > Actinomycetota > Actinomycetes > Kitasatosporales > Streptomycetaceae > Kitasatospora > Kitasatospora sp. NPDC028055. The sequence continues at coordinate 99,789 of NZ_JBEZXE010000024.1, forward strand.
CCGGCCTACGGGGCGCCCGAGCGGGCCGTGCGCGCCCTCGCGCACGCCGTGCACTACGCCGAGTGGCGCCGCCGCACCGCCGCGGCGGAGGAGACGGCACGCGTCCCCGACCTGGACCGGATCGACCAGCCCGGCGCCCGCGCCCTGGTGGACGCGGCGCTCAGCACCCGCACCGCGGTCGCCGCGCGCACCCAGCCCGGCGGTGCCCGGATCACCCTGTCCGACTCCGAGGCCCGGCTGCTGCTGGCCCGCTACGGCATCGACGTATCGCCCACGCTGCCCGCCCCCGACGAGCAGGAGGCCGTCCGGGCCGCCGAGCAGCTCGGCTACCCGGTGGCCCTGAAGGCGACCGCCCCGCACCTGCGCCACCGCCCCGACCTGGGCAGCGTCCGGCTGGACCTGACCGGCGAGGAGGGCCTGCGCCGCGCCCACCGCGAGCTGGACGCCCTGCTCGGCGGCGCGGCCGGCGCCCAGCTGGTGGTGCAGCGGATGGCCCCGCGCGGCGTGGACACCGTGATCGGCGCCACGGTCGACCCGGCCGTCGGCGCGATCCTGTCCTTCGGCCTGGCCGGCGCCCCCGCCGAGCTGCTCGGCGACGTGGCCCACCGCCTGGTACCGGCCACCGACCAGGACGTCGCCGCCCTGATCCGCGAGGTGAGGGCGGCACCGCTGCTGTTCGGCTGGCGCGGCGCCGAGGCGGTGGACACCGGCGCGCTGGAGGAACTGCTGCTGCGGGTGTCGCAGTTGGTGGACGACCTACCGGAGATCGCTTCGGTGGACCTCGAACCGGTGGTCGTCGCCCCGCACGGGCTGGCGATCCTGGGGGCGCGGGTGCGGGTCGCCCCGCTGCCCGTCCGCAGCGATCTGGGCCCGCGCGCGATGGACACCCTGTAACCTTCCTTGGTTGCGCCTGCCCGTGGGCGCTGATGTCCGAAGCTCGGCGCCGCGCCGCCCGCTTCGTCGGCGGACCATGCCAGGATGGAGTTATGGCGAAGACCGGTACCACCACCACTCAGGACCTGCGCTCGGCGATCGAGCGCAGTGGCTACTACCCGGCCCTGGTGTCCGAGGCGGTCGAGTCCGCGGTGGGCCCGGAGCCGATCAGCTCCTACCTGGTGCACCAGGAGACGACCTTCGACTCCAACGAGGTGCGCCGGCACGTGACGGTGCTGGTGCTGACCCCGACCCGGTTCGTGGTGAGCCACACCGACGAGCAGTCGGGCGACGCCGGCAGCCCGGCCGTGCCGTTCGCCACCACCTCGACGGAGAGCGTCCGGCTGGACCGGATCGGCTCGGTCGTGCTGAGCCGGATGGTGGCGAACCCGGAGACGTACACGCCCGGGACGCTGCCGCGCGAGGTGGTGCTGACCATCGGCTGGGGCGCGGTCCAGCGCCTGGACCTGGAGCCGGCCGGCTGCTCGGACCCGAACTGCGAGGCCGACCACGGCTACACCGGTTCGGCCACGGCCGACGACCTCTCGCTGCGGGTGAGCGAGGCCGGGGACGGCCCGGAGACGGTGGCCCAGGCGCTGCTGTTCGCCCGGGCGCTGTCCGACGCGACGATCGACAACGGCCCGCGGGTCTGAGGTCCCGGCCGGGCCCCGTCGCGCCCGGCCACCGAGCCCCGCCGTTCCCGATCGCGTGCCCGCGCGCGGTCCCGCCCGCTACGAATCCGGTTCCATGTCCTTCGCACCCCCCGACGGCTTCGACGCCTTCGAGATCCTCGACCCGGCCGACGCCCCCGCGCCCCCGTACGGCAGCGGCTCGCTCTGCGACCTGCTGCCCTCGGTGGCGGCGGGCCTGGGCGTCCCGGGGTTCACCGCGACGCTGCCGATCGCCCCGGCCGACCGGGCGGTGGTCTTCCTGGTGGACGGCCTGGGCTGGGAGCTGCTGCTGCGCCACCCCGAGTACGCGCCGTTCCTGTCCTCGCTGGCCGGGAGCTCGCTGGGCGGCTCGGGCCGTCCGCTGACCGCGGGCTTCCCGTCGACCACCGCGACCTCGCTGGCCTCGGTCGGCACGGGCACGCCGCCCGGCCTGCACGGCCTGGCCGGGTACACGGTGGCGGTGCCGGGCGCCGACTACCTGATGAACCAGCTGCGCTGGCAGCCGCACACCGACCCGCAGGTCTGGCAGCCGTACCCGACGGTGTTCGAGCAGACCCACCGGGCCGGGGTGGCGACCGCCCAGGTGTCCTCCCCGCTGTTCGCCCAGACCCCGCTGACCAGGGTGGCGCTGTCCGGCGGGACCTTCCTGGGCCGCACCACCGGCGAGGAGCGGATGGACCTGGCCGCCTCCTGGCTGGCCGAGCACGACCGGGCGCTGGTGTACACCTACGTCAGCGAGCTGGACGGCGCGGGCCACCGCTTCGGGGTGGACTCCGACGAGTGGCGGATGACGCTGGACGCGGTGGACCGGCTGGCCCGCCGGCTGGCCGAGCAGCTGCCGCCGCGGTCGGCGATGTACGTGACGGCCGACCACGGCATGATCGACATCGCCCCCGAGGACCGGATCGACTTCGACGAGGACTGGGAGCTCGGTGCCGGTGTCGCACTGCTGGGCGGCGAGGGCCGGGCCCGGCACGTGTACGCGGTGCCGGGTGCCGCGGCCGACGTGCACACGGTCTGGAGCGAGGTGCTGGGCGACCGGATGTGGGTAGCCACCCGGGACGAGGCGATCGCGGCGGGCTGGTTCGGCCCGACCGTGGACGAGCGGGTGTACCTGCGGATCGGCGACGTGGTCGCCGCGGCGCGCGACGACATCGCGATCATCGCCTCCCGCAACGAGCCCGGCGAGTCCGCGATGATCGGCCTGCACGGCTCGATGACCCCGGTCGAACAGTTCGTGCCGCTGCTCGAAGTCCGGGGCTGAGGCGGACCCTTGACCCCTTCGCGCCCGAACCCCCTTGATGTGAAAGGCCCTTGCTCCACCCATGGCTGAACTGGTGTTCTTCTCGGGCACGATGGACTGCGGCAAGTCGACGCTGGCGCTGCAGATGGACCACAACCACTCGGCGCGCGGCCGACAGGGCGTCATCCTGACCCGCAACGACCGGGCCGGCGCCGCCACCGTCTCCAGCCGGCTGGGCCTGCGCACCGACGCGGTCGAGGTGACGGACGACTTCGACTTCCACGGGCACGTGGTGCAGCGGCTGTCGGCGGGCGGCCGGGTGGACTACCTGATCTGCGACGAGGCCCAGTTCTTCGCCGCCGAGCAGGTGGACCAACTGGCCCGGGTGGTGGACGAGCTGGACATCGACGTCTACACCTTCGGCATCACCACCGACTTCCGCACCCGGCTGTTCCCCGGTTCGCAGCGGCTGATCGAGCTGGCCGACCGGGTGGAGGTGCTCCAGGTCGAGGCGCTCTGCTGGTGCGGCGCGCGGGCGACCCACAACGCCCGTACGGTCGGCGGCGTGATGGTGGTCGAGGGCGCCCAGGTGGTGATCGGCGACATCTCGGTGAGCGAGGACGAGATCGGCTACGAGGTGCTGTGCCGCCGCCACCACCGCCGCCGGATGACCGCCGCGACCGCCCGCGCCTCGGTGCTCTCCCCGGACGTGCTGCCCTTCGAGGAACAGCAGGCCTAGCTCGCCGCCGCTTCGAGCACCGAGAAGTGCCCGCCCTGCGGGTCGGCCAGCCGGGCGGCGCGGCCGCGGGCAGTGTCGTGCGGCTCGACCAGGACGCGGCCGCCGAGTTCGACGGTGCGACGGGTGGTCAGTTCGGCGTCCCGGACGGCGAAGTGGGTGCGCCAGCGCGGAGGGTGGCCGCGCAGGTCCGCGCGGTGGCGGATGCCCGCGACCGGGCGCCCGTGCACCAGCAGCGCGCTCTCGTCGGCAGCGGGCCGGACCGGCCGGTCGAGCACCGTGCCGTAGAAGACGGCGGCGCCGTCGGCGTCCGGGGTGAGCAGTTCGGCCCAGGCGGGGCCGCCGGGCTCAGTCCCGGCCTCCCGGCCGAGGTGCTCCTCGGCCTGCCAGAGGCCGAAGACGGCGCCGGAGAGGTCGGCGGCGATGGCCATCCGCCCGGCGTCGTCGGCCTGCAGCGGCCCGACCGCGACGGTGCCCCCGCACTCGCGCACCAATTGGGCGGTGCGGTCGGCGTCGTCCACGGCGAAGTAGGTGGTCCACTGCACCGGGAAGCCGGTGGTGCTGGAGACGCCGAGGCCGGCGACGGGGGTGCCGTCGAGCTCGGCCCGGACGTAGGCGCCGAGTTGGCCGGGCCCGGGGGAGTACGTCCAGCCGAGCAGTTCGCCGTAGAAGGCGCGCGCGCCGGGCAGGTCGTCGGTCAGCAGGCTGACCCAGCAGGGTGTGCCCTGGGCCAGTCGGAGTTCCACCGCGGGCAATGCGGGCCTCCTCACGGGTGTTGGGCGCACGGAGATCCGGGCGCGCGAGGGTGATGCTTCCACTCTGGCGCGTGCCCAACCCTCGACCCGCGCGGAAAGTCCGGCAAAGAGCGCACAAAGAGCCGTGGTTCGGGCGCGCTGCGCGACAATGGCCGGCATGACCACCTTCAACGACGGTTCCCCGCTGATCTCCGCGGCCGAGCTGCGGGAGGCGCTCGCCTCCACGCGGCCGCCGGTGCTGCTGGACGTGCGCTACCAGTTGGTCGGTGCCGCGCCGGGCGGCCCGACCGCGGCCGAGGAGTACCGGGCCGGGCACCTGCCCGGTGCCCACTTCGTCGAGCTGGACCGGGACCTCGCGGCCCCGCCCGGCGCCCCGGGCCGGGGCGGGCGCCACCCGCTGCCGGATCCGGAGGAGTTCGGCGCGGCGATGCGCGGCTTCGGGGTCAGCTCCGGGCGTCCGGTCGTGGTGTACGACGGTGCGGCGTCGATGGCGGCGGCGCGGGCCTGGTGGCTGCTGCGCTGGGCCGGGCACCCGAACGTCCGGGTGCTGGACGGCGGCTTCGCGGCCTGGCGGGCGGCCGGGCTGCCGGTGACGGCCGAGCTGCCGGAGCCGGCGGAGGGCGACTTCAAGCCCGTACCGGGGAAGTTGCCGACGCTGGACGCGGACGGTGCCGCGGCCCGGGCGCGCAGCGGGCTGCTGCTGGACGCCCGGTCGGGGGAGCGCTACCGGGGCGAGAGCGAGCCGGTGGACCCGCGGGCCGGACACATCCCGGGCGCGGTGTCGGCGCCGACCGCCGAGAACGTCGGCCCGGACGGCAGGTTCCGCCCGGCGGCCGAACTGCGGGCCCGGTTCCGGGCGTTGGGTGCGGCGGAGGGAGAGGTGGCGGTGTACTGCGGTTCGGGCGTGACGGCGGCGCACCAGATTCTGGCGATGGAGGTGGCGGGCCTGGACGCGGTGCTGTACCCGGGTTCGTGGAGCGAGTGGTCGAGCGACCCGGGCCGCCCGGTGGCGGTGACCGACCAGCCGGGCTGAGCCCGGACCTGCCGGAGGGGCGGGAGGCCCGGCCTCCCGCCCCTCCGGCACATGTCGGCTACTACTCCTGCTTCTTGCGCCGGCTGCCGAAGACGATCTCGTCCCAGCTGGGCACGGTGGCCCGGCGGCCGGGCCGGACGCCGTCCGCCTCGGCCTGCCGGTCGGTGGTGCCGACCAGGCGTTCGCGGTGCGGGGCGACGGCGCGCGGCATCAGGATGTCGGCGTAGGCGGAGCCCGCGCCGACCGCCGGGGCGGCGGCCGCGGCCGGTTCCTCGGTCTCCTCGGCGACCTCGGCGGGCACCGGTTCGATCGGGGCGGGGCCGCCCACGGCGAGGTCGCCGCGGAAGGCCGGCACGACGTCGAGCAGGCTGGTCAGCGAGTCCCGGGAATCGGCGGTGGCCTCGCGCGACTCGCGGACCTCGCGCGCCGACATGATGCGGTCGGCCGAGGGCCGGTCGATCATCGGGCGGGGCGGCCGGTCCTGGGGGAGCCGGGCGATCCGCGGGATGAACGGGAAGACCGAGTCCTCCTCGCGCTCGACCGCCTCGCCGATCAGCGCGCGGGCCTCGTCGTCGTTGGGCTGGACCAGGCGCCGGGGCGGGTCGTACGTCCAGGACGCGCTGCGGCCCTCGCCGTCGGCACGGTAGGAGAGGATGACCTCCCAGGTGCCGTCGTCGCGCCGCCAGGAGTCCCAGCGTTCGGTGTCCTTCTCGGCGCCGCGCAGGGCGAGCCGCTCGGCGACGGCCTCGCCGAGCTGCGGCCCGGGGGACTCGCCGTTGCGGCGGATGGCGGTCTTGCGGGCGCGCTCGGCCATGAAGGCGCGTTCGGCGAGGACCGGCCCCTCGAAGCGGCGGACCCGGTCGACGGAGATGCCGGCGGCCTGGGCGACCTCCTCGGCGGAGGCTCCGGCTCGTATCCGGGCCTGGATGTCCCGGGGGCGGAGGTGGCTCTCGACCTCGATCTCGATCTGGCCGAGGCGCGGCCGGTCGCCGCGGATGGCGGCGCGCAGCCGCTCGTCGATGGGGAGGGTGTACTCCGTGCTGTCGGCAGCCTTGAGCACCAGCCGTGTGCCGTCGTTGCTGACGGCCACAACCCGCAGTTCGGGCACGGTCACCTCCCGGGTTGTGCCTGCCGACGTCACCTGCGTCGCTGCTCCCGTACTGAGTGTGGCCTGCCCACTCGCGACTGGCCACAACCTTGCTGAGTTCCCCGGCGTGTCGGGCTTACGCCCGGCCACGCCGCTGTGGCACGGTTGCCTTTTTGCCACGCCATCCGTCGACGTCGCGCCTGGGCGTCCCGGCCGTCCTCGCACGCGGAGTGTTCGCGACGATCCGGGACCGGCGTCGCCGTGCGTGCCCGCTCAGTGGCTCTTCGTCAAGCTGCCGGTGAAGGCACAGTCGACAAGTCGACCCAAGGCTCGGGCTTTACGAACAGTACTCCATTCGTGGCATCCGGAGGGGCGGCTCGCCGCTCAAGTCTCCCGCGATTCACGGGAATCTCAAGAGCGCGCGCCCCCGACGGCGGACCACCGGCGGATGAACGGTGATCATCTTCACACAATCCGGGAGCGGAGAACCGCATTTTCGTCCCTTGTGTCCTTCTTTGGGCAAGATGGAGTGGCTTGTTCGAGTTGCAGTCGTACGGACCGAGGGATGTTGATGCCGGAGCGGAACCCCGCCGAGGAGGGCGGCAAGGAGGAGCGCAAGCGGCTCGACCTGAGTGTGGCTCAGGTCGTGGCGAGTGCGCTGGCCGCGGTGGTGGGCGCGCTGCTCGCCTCCGAACTCGGCGTGTACGGCACGATCATGGGCGCCGCGGTGGTCAGCATCGGGGCCACCACCGGCGGCGCGGTGTTCCAGCACGTGTTCCGGCGGACCGGTGAGCAGCTGCGCGAGGCGGTGGACCGCGGGCCGAACCAGACGGTGAACGGCCTGCGCCAGGTGCCGGTGGAGGAGCAACAGCAGCTCCCGGCTCAGGACCCGGCCCAGCACCCGGCGCAGGAGCCGGCCGGGCCGCCGGTGATCACCTCGGAGTGGAACGCGCCGCAGGTGGTGCGGGCGCGCCGGCGGCTGGGCTGGCGGGGCTACGCGGCGGTCTCCGGCCTGGTCTTCGTCCTGGCGATGACGCCGATCGTGGCGTTCGAGCTGGTCACCGGGCAGCCGGTGTCGGCGACGGTGAAGGGCGAGTCGGGTGACGGGACGTCCTTCGGCGGCACGGTGACGCGCAGGGACCCGCCGCCGCAGGACGTGCCGTCGCAGCGCCCGTCCACCGGGTACGGCTCGCAGGACGCGCCGTCCGACGGGGCCTCGGCCCCGGCGACGACGCGGCCGGGCCGGGAGCCGACCGCCACCCCGAGCGGCGGTGCGAGCGGGAGCGCGTCGCCCTCGGCGGGCCCGAGTTCGAGTGCGAGCCCGTCGGCCGGCGCCTCGCCGTCGGCGGGCGGCTCGGGCAGGCCCACCGGTGAGGCCACCCCGCAGCCGCCCGTGCCGAGCGACGCCCCGGCGAACGCGACGGTGCCCCCGCCCGCCACCGCGACCCCCTGACCCCCCGACTCCCTAGGCCCCCAGGACCCGCCGCAGGTAGTCGTTGCCGAAGACGCGTTGGGGGTCGACCTCGTCGCGCAGCGCGGTGAAGTCCCCGAAGTGCGGGTAGACGCCTGCCAGGTACTCGGCGTCGCGGGTGTGCAGCTTGCCCCAGTGCGGGCGGCCCTGATGGGCGGTCATCAGCTCTTCCACGCCGGTGAAGTAGCCCTGGTCGCGGGTGCCCCGGTAGAGGTGGACGGCGATGTAGGCGCTGTCCCGGCCGGAGGCGGTGGAGAGCCAGAGGTCGTCGGCGGGGGCGAAGCGCACCTCGACCGGGAAGCTGACCTTCCAGTCGGAGCGCTCGACCAGGGCCTTCAGCTCGCGCAGCACCCCGGCGACGGCCGCGCGCGGGACGGCGTACTCCATCTCCAGGAACCGGACCCTGCGCGGGCTGGTGAACACCTTGTACGCGGTGTCGGTGTAGCTGCGGTCGGACCAGGCGCGGCTGGCGAGCGAGGCGATCGAGGGGACGGCGCCGGGGAAGCGGCGGCCGACCCGGCAGGCGCCCTCCCAGACGGTGTTGGAGAGGAAGTCGTCCTCCAGCCACTCCTTGAACCGGGGCAGCGGGGCGGCCGGCCCCTGGCTGCGGTTGTTGCGCTTGGTCGCGCAGCGGTCGGTGTGCGGGAACCAGTAGAACTCGAAGTGCTCGTTGACGGCGGTGAGGTCGTCGAGGCGTTCCAGCACCTCGTCGAAGGCCATCGGCTGCTCGTGGGCGGTGAGCAGGAAGGCCGGTTCGACGCCGAAGGTGAGGGCGGTGATCACGCCGAGGGCGCCGAGGCCGAGCCGGGCGCCCTGGAAGAGCCGGGAGTTCTCGGTGGGGGAGCAGTGCCGGACGCTGCCGTCGGCGAGCACGATCTCCAGGGCGCGGATCTGGGCGGCGAGCGAGCCGGAGTCGCGGCCGGTGCCGTGGGTGCCGGTGCTGGTGGCGCCGGCGACGGTCTGGACCTCGATGTCGCCCATGTTGGTGAGGGAGAGGCCTTCGGCGGCGAGCAGGCGGTTGAGGCGGCTGAGCGGGAGGCCGGACTCGACGGTGACGGTGCCGGCCTCGCGGTCGAGTTCGCGGACGGCGGTGAGGGCGTGCGGCCGGATCAGCAGGCCGTCGCCGGGGGAGGCGATCGCGGTGAAGGAGTGGCCGGAGCCGACGGCCTTGACGCTGCGGCCCTGGTCGGCGGCGCGGGCGATCTCCCGGGCCAGTTCCGCCGCGGTGCCGGGGGTGGCGGTCCGGGCCGGCCGGGCGTTCTGGTTGCCGGCCCAGTTGGTCCACCGGGTGGGGGTCGCGGTGCTGGCCTGGGGCATTGCGCTGCCTCCTGCTCCGTGGCCGATCGGGTCGGCGCGGTCCGGTGCGGCCTGGTCCGACGGATCCCGGGAGACAGGCCCTACCCACGGGTAAGGGCCGCGGGTAGGGCGAGATTAGTCAGTTCACCGTTCGACGTCTACGGGTCGGCCGGGCGTTCCCCCGGCCAGGTCGGCGGGCTGCCCGGCGCCGAGTCCGGCGCGCAGTCGGCCGAGTCCGGCCAGGGCGGCGAGGGCCCCGAGCACGCCGGCGGTCAGCGGGACCCAGTAGCCGGCGGCGGCGCCGGAGGCGTCGATCACCCAGCCCGCGGCGGAGGAGCCGACCGCGACGCCGAGGGCCAGGCCGGTGGTGGTCCAGGTCATGCCCTCGGTGAGCTGGGCGGCCGGGACGAGCCGTTCGACCAGGGCCATCGCGGTGATCAGGGTGGGGGAGATGGCGATGCCGGCGACGAGCAGGGCGGCGCCGACCGCGACCAGTCCGCCGATGCCGTGCACGGTGTGGGCGACCAGCAGGATCGGCACCATGCTGAGCGCCATGAACAGCACGCCGAGGAAGAAGCGCTTCGCCATCGAGCCGGTGAGCTTGACCGCGCCGAACACCACCCCGGCCAGGCAGGAGCCGAGCGCCCACAGCGCGAGGATCACGCTGGAGACCGACTTGTGCCCCTGGGCCTCGGAGTAGGCGACGGTGACCACCTCGACCGAGCCGAAGATCGCGCCGGTGGCGACGAAGGTGAGGATCAGCACCTGGAGGCCGCGGTTGCGGATCACCGAGCTGCCCTGGTGCCGGGCGGCCTCGTGGACCGGGGGCTCGGTGGAGCGCTGACCGGCGAACAGCAGCACGCCGACGGTCAGGAAGATCCCGGCGAGCAGCACGCCGGCCTCCGGGAAGACGGAGGTGGCCAGGCCGATGGAGAGGATCGGGCCGACGATGAAGCAGACCTCGTCGACCACGGCCTCGAAGGAGTAGGCGGTGTGCAGCCGGTCGGGGTCCTCGCGGTAGAGGTGCGCCCAGCGGGCGCGGACCATGGCGCCGGTGCTCGGCATCACGCCCATGCCGGCGGCGAACACGAACAGCGTCCAGTCCGGGGCGTCCAGCCGGGCGCAGAGCAGCAGGCCGACGACGGAGCCGATGGTGAGGGCCATGGCCGGGACGATGATCCTCGCCTGGCCGTGCCGGTCCACCAGGCGGGAGACCTGGGGGCCCAGGACCGCGGCGGAGACGGCCAGGGTCGCCGAGACGAGTCCGGCCACGCCGTACGAGCCGCGCAGTTGGGACAGCATGGTCACGATGCCGATGCCGGTCATCGAGATCGGCAGTCGGGAGACGAAACCGGTGGAGGAGAAGGCCACGGTGCCGGGCGCGGCGAATATTCGGCGGTAGCTGGACAGCACGGGAGCTCCGGGCAGGGAGGGTAAGGAACAAGTCTGGTCTAGACAGCTTACGTACGTTGGCAAACGGTATTTTCCGGACGCCCGGGCGGCCCCGGCGCCGGTGTCCGACCCCTCAGTGGCAGGATCGGTGCCATGTCCGACGCGCGCAAACCCTCCTCCTCCGGCGCCGCCCCGTACGACGCCCTGCTGCTGCTGTCCTTCGGCGGGCCCGAGGCCCCCGAGGACGTCGTCCCGTTCCTGGAGAACGTCACCCGGGGCCGCGGCATCCCGAAGGAACGGCTCAAGGAGGTGGGCAAGCACTACTTCATGTTCGGCGGCGTCAGTCCGATCAACGAACAGAACCGGGAGCTGCTCGCCGCCCTGCGCAAGGACTTCGCCGAGCACGGGCTGGACCTCCCGGTGTACTGGGGCAACCGCAACTGGGCCCCGTACCTGGTGGACACCCTGCGGGAGATGGCCGGGGCCGGCCACCGGCGGATCGCCGTGCTCGCCACCAGCGCCTACGCCGGCTACTCGGGCTGCCGCCAGTACCGGGAGAACCTGGCCGACGCGCTGGCCGCCCTCGCCGAGGAGGGCGTCCCGGCGCTGACCGTCGACAAGCTGCGGCACTTCTACAACCACCCCGGCTTCGTCGAGCCGATGATCGAGGCCACCCTGGCGGCCCTGGCCGAGCTGCCCGAGGCCGTCCGGCCCGGCGCCCGGCTGGCCTTCACCACCCACTCCATCCCGGACGCGATGGCCGAGACCTCCGGTGCCCCGGACGACCCGGCCCGGGGCACCCCCGGCGGCGCCTACGTCGCCCAGCACCTGGACGTGGCCCGGCTGATCGCCGCGGCCGTCGCCGAGCGCACCGGCGTGGCCGACCGGCCGTGGCAGCTGGTGTTCCAGAGCCGCAGCGGCGCCCCGCACATTCCGTGGCTGGAACCGGACATCTGCGACCACCTGGAGGCCCAGCACGCCGACGGCGCGCCGGCCGTGGTGATGGTCCCGATCGGTTTCGTCTCCGACCACATGGAGGTCAAGTACGACCTCGACACCGAGGCCGTCGCCAAGGCCGCCGAACTGGGCCTGCCGGTCTCCCGCGCGGCCACCGTCGGCGCCGACCCGCGGTTCACCGCCGCGGTGCGCGAGCTGGTCCTGGAGCGGGCCGCCGTCGAGCGCGGCGAGGGCGTGACCCGCTGCGCCCTCGGCACCCTCGGCCCCGGCCACGACGTGTGCGCGGTGGCCTGCTGCCCCAACCCGCGCGCTCCGCGCCCGGCCGCCGCCGAGCGCTGACCCCCTTCCGGAGGAGAATCCCGTGCCCACCCCCGCCCAGCCCGACGACCGGCCCCTCGACGACCGGCTCCTCGACGACCTGCTGGACGTAGCCCTGGACGCGGCCCGCCGGGCCGGCGTCCTGCTGCGCGACGGCCGCCCCGCCGACCTCGGGGTGGCCGGCACCAAGAGCAGCCCGGTCGACGTGGTCACCGAGATGGACCTCGCCTCCGAGAAGCTCGTCCTGGAGCTGATCGCCGACCGCCGCCCCCAGGACGGCTACCTGGGCGAGGAGGGCGCCGAGCGGCCCGGCACCAGCGGGGTGCGCTGGGTCGTCGACCCGCTCGACGGCACGGTCAACTACCTCTACGGGCTGCCCTCCTGGGCGGTCAGCGTGGCCGCCGAGGTGGACGGCCGGGCCGTCGTCGGGGTGGTGTACGTCCCGGCCCGCGGCGAGCTGTTCCACGCCGTGCTGGGCCGCGGCGCCCACCTCGACGGCCGGCCGATCTCGACCCGCCCGGCCCCGCCCTGGGGCCAGGCGCTGATCGCCACCGGCTTCAACTACGTCCAGCCGGTGCGGGTGCGCCAGGCCGAGGTGCTGCTGGCCCTGATGCCCGAGGTGCGGGACGTCCGCCGGGCCGGGGCGGCCGCCGTCGACCTGTGCGACGTGGCCGCCGGGCGGCTGGACGGCTACTACGAGCGCGGGCTCGCCCCCTGGGACCGCGCGGCCGGCTGCCTGATCGCCACCGAGGCGGGTGCGCTGGTCGGCGGCCGCCCCGGGCACGGTCCGGACGGCGAGCTGACCGTGGCCGCCGCCCCGGGCGTGTACGAGCCCTTGCAGGAGCGGCTGGCCGCGCTGCGCGCCTGGGCGGACTGACCCGGGCCCGGGACGCGGGACGCGGGACGTGGGACGTGGGACGCCGGGCCATCCGGAAACCGGAGGGCCCGGCGAGCCCCCGCGGACAGGCGCGCGGAAAGGCCGACGGACAGGCGCGCGGAAAAGACCGGCGGACATGCGAAGAGCCCTGGCACACGGGGGATGCCAGGGCTTGGGGTTTCGCACGGCCCCCGCAGGGCCGCTGGTGCCGGAGTGCCGGCGTGTCGGGTCAGGCGGCGGTGCGGTGGCGGTCCAGCACGGTGTCCACACCGTGCTCGGCGGCCAGACGACGGAGATCGTCCAGCTCGGACTGCTCCACCTCGGCGAGGAACTCGTCCCCGGCCTCGATCGCGCGGTGCAGGTCCTGCTCGGCATTGGCTATGCGCTGCAGGATTCCGGCCTTGAAGGCGTCCATACGGGCCCCCTTACTGTGTCGGACGTGCACGGTCGTGCGCTCTCCGCCCCGAGGAGGGTCCAGCCGGTGAATGCGTCCGGTCCGAGGAGTGGTGGATCTCCGGTCGGGCGCGGAGACGGCCCTTCGGCCGCTCCCGGTGAATTCCCAGCCCCAGGGCCGGCGCGGATGAACGCACGGCGGGTGGGTGCGATCGGCCAACAAGCCAGATCGCGGGTGTGCAGCTGTCCTCCCCGCCCGGGGGGCCGGGAAACCTCCCGGCGGAAGAAAGTTGCCCGTGTCACAGTCCAAGCGGAGCGCTCCCGGCACGAACGGTCACCGTCGCGGGGCCCGGGCCTCCTGCCCGAGGGGCAGCTTATCGCTGCTTTACCGCAGGACCAGGCAGGATGGAGGCACCGTCGGAGCCGTGCGTCCGCTTTCCGGGGCCGGCCTGGAGAAGGGACAACGACCGTGCGGGTTCTCGTCGTCGAGGACGAGCAGCTGCTCGCCGAGGCTGTCGCGACCGGCCTGCGCCGCGAGGCGATGGCCGTCGACGTGGTGTACGACGGGGAGGCCGCGCTCCAGCGCATCGCGGTCAACGACTACGACGTGGTGGTCCTGGACCGCGACCTCCCACTGGTCCACGGCGACGACGTCTGCCGCAAGGTGGTCGAGCAGGGACTGGCCACCCGGGTGATCATGCTGACCGCCTCCGGCGACATCAGCGACCGGGTCGAGGGCCTGGAGATCGGCGCCGACGACTACCTTCCGAAGCCGTTCGCCTTCAGCGAACTCGTCGCCCGGGTAAGGGCGCTGGGCCGCCGCGCGACCATCCCGCTGCCCCCGGTGCTGGAGCGGGCCGGGATCTCGCTCGACCCCGGCAGGCGCGAGGTGATCCGGGAGGGGCGCACCGTCCAGCTCGCCCCCAAGGAGTTCGCCGTCCTGGAGGTGCTGATGCGGGCCGGCGGCGCCGTCGTCTCCGCCGAGCAGCTCCTGGAGAAGGCCTGGGACGAGCACACCGACCCGTTCACCAACGTCGTGCGGGTCACCGTGATGACGCTGCGCCGCAAGCTCGGCGACCCGCCGGTGATCGTCACCGTGCCCGGTTCCGGCTACCGGATCTGACCGGAACCCGCCCCCCGGAACCCGCCCCCCGGAGTCCGTCCCCCCGGAGTCCGCCTGCCGGACTCCGCCCCGGGATCCGCCCCCGAGGATCCCCCGCCGTACCCAGCGCCCGCCCCGGCGGACGCTCGAGAGGACCATCATGACCACCCCGCCGCCCCCGGCCGGCGGGCCCTCCGGCGCGCCCGCCGGCGGCCCGCGCGCCGTACCGCCCAGGCCCGTGCACCCGCCCCGCCAGTCCCGCCCGCACCCGCCCGAGACCTACGTCCCCGGTGACGGCCTGCTCGCCTGGCTGCCCTTCCGCCCGACCATCCGGATGCGGCTCACCCTGCTCTACGGCGGGGTGTTCCTGATGGCCGGCGTGGTCCTGCTGCTGGTGATGTACTTCTTCGTCCAGCAGGCGCTCCAGCAGGTCGGCCAGCCGCACCTGGTGCTCAACGGCATCCCCGTGCGGACGGCGGACGGCCAGGTCATCACCACCCAGTCCGCACTCGACCAGTGGCTGAACGACCAGCGGTCCTTCCAGGCCAACCAGGCGCTCAACACCCTGCTGCGCAAGCTGCTCACCGTGCTGGTCTGCCTCGCCGTGATCGCCTTCGCGGCCGGCTACGCGATGGCCGGCCGGGTGCTGCGCCCGCTCGGCCGGATCACCCGCACCGCCCGTGACGTCGCGTCCTCCGACCTGCACCGCCGGATCGAGCTGGACGGCCCGGACGACGAGCTCAAGGAGCTCGCCGACACCTTCGACGACATGCTGGACCGGCTGGACCGCTCCTTCGACTCCCAGCGCCGCTTCGTCGCCAACGCCTCGCACGAGCTGCGCACCCCGCTGGCGATCAACCGCACCCTGCTGGAGGTCCAGCTCTCCGACCCGGCCGCCTCGCCCGACCTCCAGCAGCTCGGCAAGACCCTGCTGGCCACCAACGAGCGCAGCGAGCAGCTGGTCGAGGGCCTGCTGCTGCTCGCCCGCAGCGAGAACGAACTGACCGACCGGCGCGCCGTGGAGCTGTCCGAGGTGGCCACCCGGGCGCTGGAGCAGACCCGGGGCGAGGCCGACAAGCGGGAGGTCGAGCTGCGTTCCAAGCTCGACCCGGCGGTGGTCGCGGGCAACGGCGTGCTGCTGGAGCGGCTGGCGCTCAACCTGCTGCAGAACGCGGTCCGCTACAACACCCCGGGCGGCTGGGTCGAGCTGGCCACGGCCACCGTGCCGGGCGGCGGCGAGCTGGTGGTCTCCAACACCGGCCCGGTGGTGCCCGGGTACGAGCTGGAGCACATCTTCGAGCCGTTCCGCCGGATCAAGGGCGCCGACCGCACCCGCAGCGACAAGGGGGTCGGTCTGGGGCTGTCCATCGTCCGCTCGGTGGTGCGCGCCCACGGCGGCACCATCGAGGCCACCCCGCGCGCCGGGGGCGGCCTCACCATGCGGGTGCGGATTCCGTCCCCGTAGCCGCCCCACGGCGCCGTTCTGCGCCCCGGGGCGGGTCCGACACGCCCCAACAGCCCCGGACGCTGCCGCGTTCCGTGGGCGACCGTTTCCAGCCGCCCCCGCCAGGCCTGTCAAGACGACATAAGGCCTGGCGGGGGCGGCTTGTCTTTTCCGCCCCAAGCAACTTACGGTGTCGTAACCTACGCAACCGTAAGTGCGCCCGGCCGGTTCGCCCGCCGACGGCTCCGACACGACGCGTGCCCGCCCAACGCGCCCGTCCAGCGCGTGAATCCGTCCCCAGGAGCAAGACCGTGACCATCGTCCCTCTGCAGAGCAGCCCCTCGCTCGGATCGAGCGGCTGGACCGACGCGCGGCTGATCCTGGCCCTCGAAGAGGTCGTCGAGAAGGAGCTCAACCGCCACCTGACCGTGGCCAAGGAGTGGATGCCGCACGAGTTCGTCCCGTGGAGCCAGGGCCGCGACTTCGACGGCGTGCTGGGCGGCGAGGCCTGGTCGCTGGACCAGTCCCAGGTGACCCCGCTCGGCCGGGTCTCGCTGGTGGTGAACCTGCTCACCGAGGACAACCTCCCCAGCTACCACCACGAGATCGCGACCATGTTCGGCCGCGAGGGCGCCTGGGGCACCTGGGTGCACCGCTGGACCGCCGAGGAGGGCCGGCACGGGATAGCCATCCGTGACTTCCTGCTCGCCACCCGGGCCGTCGACCCGGTGGAGCTGGAGCGGGCCCGGATGTCCCACATGTCCGAGGGCTTCGAGTCCGACAACGCCCACAGCATGCTGCACTCGGTCGCGTACGTGGCCTTCCAGGAGCTCGCGACCCGCATCTCGCACCGCAACACCGGCAAGTACGCGGGCGACCCGCTGTGCGACCAGCTGCTGGCGAAGATCGCCAACGACGAGAACCTGCACATGGTCTTCTACCGGAACCTGCTGAAGGCCGCCCTGGAGCTCGCCCCGGACCAGGCCATGCGCGCCATCGCCGACGTGGTGATCAACTTCCGGATGCCCGGCCACGGGATCCCCGGCTTCGAGCGCGCCGCCGCCCAGATCGCCATCGGCGGGGTGTACAACCTGCGCATCCACCACGACGACGTGCTCCAGCCGGTGCTGCGGCACCTGCGGGTGATGGAGATCGACGGCCTCGGTCCGGAGGGCGTGCTGGCGCAGAACGAACTGGGCGTCTTCCTGGACGGGCTGGACGCCCAGGCGCGCAAGTTCGAGGAGCGCCAGGCCGCGCTGCTGGCCCGCCGGGAGGCCCGCCGCAACGCCGGCTAGGAGGCCCGCGGGGGCGCTCCCGCCGAGCCGTCACGCCCCCTGGGGGAGGGGGCGGAGTGGGTGGATTTTCCGTGGTTTGCCCCGGAAGATTCTGAACGTGACCAAGCTCACACCGTGTCGCTCCACGGCGCCGGCCGACCCCGGAGAGTGATCACCCCAACGAGGGCACCGATCGCGGTCCGTGATCGGAATTCGGTCTGCTGTCGGTCCGTCGGATTGGTCGGCATCCCTGGTGGGCAAGGGATTCGACGGACACCTGTACGGGCTTCGCTCACTGTGAGTCGCCGGTTCGAAGGGCGCGCGGGGGCTCTACGATGGCCCTGCGTGAGGCCTTCCACGCCCCGGAGGATCACCCCAACGGAGCCCTGGCTGAGTGTCGATTGAGTAACGGGGCTTGAAGTAAGGCAAAATCTCCGCCTCGGGTCGGGCACAAGACCGACCCCCCATGCGTTACGTGCGCTGGAGATACCGCACACACCGCACAACCCGGAGGGGGAGAGCGAAAAATGGCAACCGACTACGACACCCCACGCAAGACCGACGACGAGCTCAACGAAGACAGCATCGAGGAGCTCAAGGCTCGGCGGAACGACAAGGGCGGCGGCTCCGTCGACGTCGACGAGTTCGACGCCGCCGAGGGCATGGAGCTGCCCGGTGCCGACCTCTCGAACGAGGAGCTCGCCGTCCGTGTCCTGCCCAAGCAGGCCGATGAGTTCACCTGCATGAGCTGCTTCCTGGTCCACCACCGCAGCCAGCTGTACAGCGAGAAGAACGGCAACCCGATCTGCCGGGACTGCGGCGCCTGAGCACCGCAGCGGACAGCGCCAGGTGCCCGTGGCTCCCGCGGCACCGGCACACCGCCCCTTCCGGCCCCGGGCAGCGGGGCCGGACGGCAGGTCCGCGGTCCGTCCTGGCGGACGGACCCGGGAGGACGGAGTCGGCCGGCCACGAGTCGGCCAGGACAAAGTCGTAGGGACGGTCCCGCAGCAGCGGAACCGTCCCTCTCGGTTTTTCGGGGCCCGTTCGCGGGGCCCACGGGCGCGTCGGTCAGGTGCGGGCGCCGCGCCGGGCCTCCTCCAGCGCCTCGGCCAGCTTCATCGGCGAGCGCGTCGACAGGTACAGGTACGGCGTCGGGTCGGCCGGATCGCTCACCTCGACCCGCAGCGCCGTCGGGACGTAGCTGCGCAGCAGCATGAAGGCGCGGGGATCGGCCTTCGGACCGCGCCAGGCCGCCGCCTCGGCGGGGCTCAGCGCGTGGGCGGCACCCAGCGCGTCCACCGGGATCCGGGCCGGTCCGGCCACCAGCGAGCCCTGCACCACGCGGATCCGCGCCGAGCCGTAACTGCTGATCGCCACCGCGCCGATGGCGATGCCGGCCACCAGGCCGACCAGGGTGGCCGGTCCGCTGACCCGGATCAGGATCAGTGCCAGGGTCAGACCGACTGCGACCGGGAGCAGCCACCAGGAGCGAGGCACCGTGAGGCGTTCGTCGTACATGCCCCCATTGTGGTCGCCCTGACGCCCGGAGCGGGACGCCACCCCCACCGGAGGCCTTGCTACCCCTGGGTAGGCTGGGGAGCCGTGACCGGTACGACCACCCCCACCACCCCCACCGACCGGCCGGCGCCCGCGTTGCCGCCGACCCCGAACCCGACCCCGACCACCCCGCCCCCGGACGCCGTGATCCCGGAGCGCCACCCCCAGGCGCCCGCCCCCGGCACCCACCTCGGCTCCCACTACGAGCACTGCTTCGGCTGCGGCCCCCAGCACCCCGGCGGCCTGCGGATCGACGCGGTGGCCGGCGAGGGCCTGGACGTCACCGCCGAGTTCCACGTCCGGGACGTGCACCAGGGCGGCCCCGGGCTGGCCCACGGCGGCGTGCTGACCACGGCGATGGACGAGACCCTCGGAACGCTGAACTGGCTGCTGCACGCGCCCGCGGTGACCGGCCGGCTGGAGACCGACTTCCTCAGCCCGGTGCCCGTCGACTCGGTGCTGCACCTGCGCGCCTGGATCACCGGGGTGCGCGGCCGCAAGATCTACAGCGCCGCCGAGGGGCGGATCGGCGGCCCGGACGGACCGGTCGCCGTGCGTGCGCAGGCGCTCTTCATCCAGGTGAAGCTGGAACACTTCACCTCGCACGGTCGTCCCGAGGACATCGAGAAGGTCCTCGACGACCCGGATCTGATGAAGCGCGCACGAGCCTTTGAGGTGAACCCTTGAGCGAGACCCCCCGTCCGCAGCTGGACGTCCTGATCAGGCGCATCGACGCCGAGCTGCCGCTGCCCGAGTACGCGCAGCCCGGGGACGCCGGTGCCGACCTGCGGACCACCGTCGACGCCGAGCTGGCCCCCGGTGAGCGGGCGGTGCTCCCCACCGGCATCGCCGTCGCCCTGCCGGACGGCTACGCGGCCTTCGTCCACCCGCGCTCAGGGCTGGCAGCTCGTTGCGGAGTTGCCCTCGTGAACGCCCCGGGGACGGTCGATGCCGGGTACCGTGGAGAGATCAAGGTGATCGTCGTCAATCTGGACCCGCGCGAGGGGGTCAGCTTCCGCCGAGGGGACCGGATCGCCCAGCTGGTCATCCAGCAGGTCGAGAAGGCCCGCTTCCACGAGGTGGCCGAGCTGCCGGGGTCGGCACGCGCCGAGGGCGGGTTCGGGTCGACCGGTGGCCACGCCGCGGTCTAGCATTCCCGCGGCCTCGCAGGAAGCCGAGCAGGTATTCGCATCGGTCTTGGACCGGGAAGGACAGTGACCGTGTTCCGTCGTCGCCAGAAGAGCGAGGACGCTGTCGAGCAGCTCGCCGACGACGCCATCAGCGCCGACGAGACGGCCGATGACGTCGAAGGTTCCGCCGAGAGCGAGAACGTGACCGAGCTGGACCCGGCCGACAAGGTCGGCCTGCCGCCGGCCCCGCGGCCGGACGGCCCGTGGGACCACTCCGAGCTGGAGACGCCGGAGGAGGGACGAGTCGACCTCGGGGGTCTGCTGGTCCCCGGCGTCGAGGGCATGGAACTCCGCGTCGAGGTCGCCGGTGACGCGATCGTCGCGGCCACCCTGGTACTCGGCAACAGCGCCATCCAGCTCCAGGCCTTCGCGGCCCCGAAGTCGGAGGGCATCTGGGGGGAGGTCCGCGAGGAGATCGCCAACGGCATCACCTCGCAGGGCGGCCTGATCGAGGAGGAGGAGGGCCCGCTCGGCTGGCACCTCCGTGCCCAGGTCCCGGTGCAGCTGCCGGACGGCACCCAGGGCGTGCAGCTGGTGCGCTTCGTCGGCTGCGACGGGCCGCGCTGGTTCCTGCGCGGTGTGATCTCGGGCCAGGCCGCCGTGCAGCCCGAGATGGCCGGGATCCTGGAGCAGGTCTTCCGGCAGACCGTCGTCGTCCGTGGTGAGACCCCGATGGCTCCGCGCGACCCGATCGTGCTGAAGCTCCCCGAGGACGCCCAGATGGTCGCCGACGGTGGTGGGGCGGCCGCCGCCGCTGCGGCCGAGGGCGAGGGCCGTTACGGCTCGCTCGACCCGTTCGCGCGCGGCCCGGAGATCACCGAGGTCCGCTGACCGCCTCGCCGGTGGTCCACCGCTGACCGGTTGTCACTGCTGATCGCCTCCGCCCGGCCCCCGGGCGGAGGCGATTTGCATGTGGCGGGTCGGTCCCCGTACAGTTCCGGAGTCGCCGCGGGAGACCGGGGCGACAAAGCGGAAAGCGAATCCGATGAATGAAACTCCGGAAAACGGAGCGGAAAACATCTGATAAGCTGGAAACACGAAAGAACGAAGCGCCCGGAGGGCCCGCTGGAAGGCGGTCCGAAGGAAGCGTCC
>NZ_JBEZXE010000025.1:0-116650 GCF_040637885.1 Kitasatospora sp. NPDC028055
GTTCCAGGTGTGGGAGTCCCACTTCGGGACCCAGCCCGGCGCGTACACCATGAACTTGCCGTCGTCCTGGACGACCGCGAAGTACTTGCTGTTCGGGCCGACCCAGCTCTGCGAGGACCACAGCGGAACCCGCTGGGGGTCGTAGACCACGAAGTTGCCGTCGTCCTGCATCGTCGCCCACGCACCCGGGTGGTTGCCCGTGTTCGTCGACCACGTCACCAGACCGGTCCGCAACGAGGTCAGCACCAGGTTGCCGTCCGACTGCATCGTCAGCTGCACACTGCTGGAGCGCACCGACTCACCCGGGTTGAGCACGAAACCCGCACCCAGGGCCTTGTTGGCCCCCGGGTTCGCGATCTTCGTCGTGTTCCCCGCCGCGTCGTACTGGTAACTGCCCGGAGTGCTCCCGTTGTTGGGGAACGTCGACTTCACCGCCGTCGGCACGTGCGAACCACCGGTGCCGCCGCCCGTGCCCGCCGCCGTGGTCGGCACGTTGCGCGAACCCGCCGCCGGGAACGACTGGTCGATCGTCAGATCCTTGGAGGTGTCACCGGTCGGGTTGTGCATGACCAGCTTCGTCCGGTTGCCGACCGCGTCGTAGCTGTAGTCCTGCCAGTACGGCGCACTGCCGCCGACGGTGGTGGTACCCGCCGTCGAAGCCCCGCTGGTGGGCGTCGCATTGGCACACGACCCCTGCCCGGCAAGCGACGGCGTGGGCTGGTTGAGCCGCCCGGTGTCCGACCACGCCGTGGTCAGCCGGCCCAGGTAGTCGTACGTGAAGCACTGCAGATCCGTCCGGTCCGGACTGTTGTCCGGAATCGTCCGCACCGCCGTGACCCGACCCGCCGGGTTGTACGCATAGGTGGTGTTCTGGACGGTGCCGGTGGTGGCCGTCTGCTTGTCCACGTACTGGGTCAGCAGACGCCCGGTCGACTCGTCGTAGGTGTTCGTCGAGACGACCTGCGTCCCCCAAGGGTTCATCGTGTCACGGATGTTGCGCCCGTACGCGTCCCAGTCCGCCTGCCGCAGATAGGTGTACCCCGCACCGCTGATGTCGTTGAGCTGACCGAACGCCTCGTAGTTGTAGTTCACCGCCTCCTGCGCCAGATCACCCGCCGCCGCACGCGTCTCCGACACCAGCGAACCACTGACCGGGTTGAAGGCGGCCGAGTAGTCGAAGTTCACCTGACCACTGCCGCCGATCTCACTGCCGGGGATCGACACGGTCGACCTGGTCGCACGGTACGCCGCGTCGTACTCACCGACCGACTTGGTGTACGCCGAACCACCAGCGCCGCCCACATACCGGGTCGAGGAGGTCAACTGGCCCTTCGCCACGGTGTCGTAGAGGAAACCGGTCAGCTGGTTCGCCGCGGTCACCGAACCGTTGAACGTGCCGGTCTTGCGGCCCAGCAGGTCGTACGTCATCGCGACCGTCTGACCACGCGCGTCCGTCGTCGTCGCCAACTGCCCCGCACCGTCGTAGGTCCGGGTCGACACGCCCGTGTCCGGGTCGTCGGCCTTCACCTGACGCCCGCGCAGGTCGTAGGTGTAACTCCAGGTGTTTCCGGCCGAATCCGTCCGGGTCGCGGCCTGGCCGCCGGGCGTGTAGGTGTAGTTGGTGACGTCCGCGTCGGCCTGGTTGCCGGTCGCCGTGGCCGTCCGGTACTGCCACACCTGGGTCTTGCGCCCGCGCGCGTCGGTGACCGTGCTGGTCGCGGTGGCACCGGCGGGCGGCGAGACGTCCACCCGGTCAGCGCCGGGGTAGGCCGTGGTCGTGGTGGTCTGGGGCTTGCCCAGCGCCACGAACTGCGTGCTCACCACCCGGCCCTGGCCGTCGAACTGCACCACGCTCTGGTTGGGCACCATCGCGCCGTCCGGGATCCACCGGGTCGTGTTCGGCTTGTTGGTGTCCTCGTAGTAGGCGCCGTAGGCACGGCCCACCCGGCCCTGCGAGTCGTAGAAGGTGTCCGAGACGATCCGGCCCTGGTAGGCGGAGATCGCCGGGTCGCCCTGGGTCTGCACGGTGCGTCCCAGGCCGTCGACGATCTGCACGGACTTCCCGTAGGCCTTGCCGTCGGGACGCAGCGAGTTGGTCGTCACGGTGGACGGCCCCGAGGTGCCGTTGACGGCGTAGTCGAAGGTCGCGTTCGCGTTGCCGCCGGTGTTCTGCCCCGGGGACCAGACCGCCTTCGCCCGTCCGAGACCGTCGTAGGTCCTGGTCGTGCTACGGCCGTTGGGGTCCGTCGAGGTGAGCGCGAGGCCGCGCGCCGGGCTGAGCGTGACGGTGCTGGTGCGGGCGGTGCCCGCGTCCGGCGCGCCGGCCGGGGCCGGGGTGCCGGTGACCACCTGGTTCGGCAGCTCGCCCGGGTTGGCCGAGCTGTACGTCGTGGTGGTGACCGCGCCGTTGGGGTTGGCGCCGTCGGTGACCGTCGGATCCGTCACCGAGGTGACCCGGCCGTACTGGTCGTACGTGCTGGTCGCGGTGGTGACGAACTGCGCGGCGCCGTTGGCGTCGTAGCCGTTCAGCACCTGCTTGCCCGTCACCTCGGCCTTGGCGCCGGCGCTGCCGAAGCCCTGGCCGTCGTAGAGGGTGCGGGTGTCGGAGACGGTGTTGGAGGCGTTCGCGTCCGCGGTGCAGGCATTGGCGCCCGAGACGACGAGCTGCTCGGAGACCAGGCCGGTCATCTGGGGGTTGGCGCCGCCCGCGTACCGGTAGCGGGTGCAGACGTCCGGGGTGCCGTCGGCCGTGCTCAGCGACGTGGTGACCCGGTTGTTGTTCCCGGCGTCCGTGTTCGACACCGTCGTGGTGGTGCGGGTGCCGGTGGTGGTCGCGGCGGTCGCCGCGGTGGTCACCTTGGTGGCGCCGTAGCGGGCGACCAGGTCCGGCAGGCCGGCCCGCTTGTGGGTGGCCGTCACCACCGGGTTCTCGTACGAGTTGACGGTGTACGACACCGGCGAGCCCGCGTCGGCCGAGGCGTCCGCGTAGGTGTCCGACTCCAGGACCTGCCCGGACATCCAGTCGTAGTCGGTCCGGCTGCCGCTCTTGATCCCGGCGACGGAGGCGCCCCTGGGCTTGCCGTCGGCCTTGAGGTCGCCGTCCATGCCCTGGTAGTAGCTGGTGGTCGACATGGCCTGCGGCCCGTCCTTGCCCGAACCGGTCACCGCGGTCACGCTCGCGAAGCCCCGGAACTGGTCCCAGGTCCGGTAGTCGGACTCGACCAGCGGACTGTCGTTGCGGTGCCAGGCCGCCGGGCCGTAGGTGTAGGAGGTGGTCATCGGCACCGAACCGGAGATCAGGTTGGCGTTCGGGTCCACGGTCACCGTGTCGACCGGGTAGCGCAGGAACCAGTCGTCCACCGTGGACTGCACCTGGGTGTCGAACCACTTCACGTTGAAGCACGGCTTGGTGTTGTTGTCGGCCGACGGCGGCATCCGCCCGGCCGTGCGCGAGCACTGGTCCTGCTTGTACGAGACGAGGATGCTGCCGCCGGTCTCCGTGGTGATCACCGCCAGCCGCGGCCGGTTGTAGCGCGGCCGCGCCGGCACCAGGCCGTCGACCCGGTTGGGCAGCAGCAGGTCCGCGAACGTCACCGCCGGAAGCGCCTGCTCGGCCTGCCCGTTGGCGGTGTCCTTACCGGTCCGCTTCACCGACTGCAGCCAGGCGATCGGGGCGTTCTCCGTCGCGTTCTGCGGCGTCTTGAACACATGGGTCAACTCGTACTTGTCCACCGGACGGTACGTGCTGCCAGAACGGATCGAGGTGGTGATGGCGTTCAGCCACTTCGTCGACCAGTACGTGGGACCGTAGTTGGTGCAGGCACCGACTTCCTGGCACTGCTTGTCCATCGGAACGTCCGGCCAGTTGGCGGCGTTCGCCGCCGTCCGCTTCGCCGGGTCACAGGTCGCCGCGTCCGAGACGCACCGCTCACCCGAGTCGAAGTCCACCCGCGCCGCCGCCTGGTAGGAGCCGCCCGCGCCCAACTGGTCCGACAGCAGCTGACCGTAGGTGATCGCGGCCAGCACCCCGCCCCGCGTGTATGCGGTGTTCGTGCCCTTGCCGCCGTTCTGCGCGCCACCGCGCGCGTACCAGTTGGTCTCGGGCGTGTAGGAGTACGTGGTCAGATTCCCGTGGGCGTCGACCACGTAGTCCAGGTTCCACCGCCACGCCGTCTGGCACCAGGAGCCCTTGCCCTTGGACCCGTCGTAGCACGGGTCACCCGGGTTCGGCGAGTACACCGGAACCGTCCACGCCGACTTGCTCTCCGGCCCCGTCTTGCTCGGCGAACCGTCCGCCGCCGGAAGCTGGTTGAGCCCGAAGTAGTAGACCGTGCCGGAGGTGTCGGTCACCTTGAGGTACGAGCCGTTCCAGGTGCCGTTGTTCGCGCCGGTCAGGAACTCGACCTTCGTCCCGTCGTCGCCCTTGAGCCGCCACTTGCACCGCGACTGCTCGTCCGTCGCCGTCCCGGCGGCACACGAGGAGTCCTCCGGCACCAGCTCACCCGAGTGGCCGCCCAGCGACAGCGTCAGGTTCGGACCGCCCCAACACTGGTCGCCCGAACCGGGAATGCCCGCCTTGTCGCAGCCGCGGTAGCCGCGCTCGACGAATCCCGCGCTCAGGTCCCAGCCGTCACCGATCCAGGAGGCCTGGGCGTTGGTCGACGCCGTCCTGCCGTCCACCGAGGCCGAGTCGTAGCCGAGCGCGAGCGTGGGAGCGCCACCGCCCAGGGAGGGCGGCAGCGCGATCGGATAGCTGTACGTGAACGAGCCCGACGTGCTGCCCGCCGTCCAACTCTGGCTGGAGGCCAGCGGTGTGGCGCTGTACGTGCCGGTCCCGCCGGAGGGCGCGGCGTCCAGCGCCAGCAGCACCTGACCCGAGGCTGCGGGCGCTTCGGCGGCGGCCGCGGACTCCGCCCGCGAGCCCTTCGACGTCCCGCCCACCGCCGGCAGGTCGACGTCCGCGACCAGCCGCTTCGACTTCTCGTCGTAGTGCGAGGCCACCGGCGTACGGACCCGGCAGCCGTCCGCGTCCGGTGTGCTCAGCGCACACTCGGGCAGCGCCACCAGCCGGGCCCGGGCGGCGAGTTCCGCGCCGACACCGATCGCGCCGAGGTCGATCCCGACCTGGACCTTGCCGGCCTCCGCCGCCCCGTCGCGGGTCAGCGTGACGACCGTGCCCTGCACGCCCTTCGCGGACTCCGCGGACGGTGCGGCGACCTTCACCCGCACGGGCGCGGCGGGCGCGGCCCCGCCCCCCGGCGCCGGGGCCAGCCAGACCGGCAGGTCACCCGCCTGCCTGGACGCACCGGCGCCGGCGTCCAGCGCGACCTCGGCGCTGCCGCTCTTCGGCTGCGGCAGGGACTTCGGCGGCACCCAGTTCGGCGAACCGGTCGGCGGTGAGGTCGACTTCACCTTGTCCGCCGCGCCGTGCACCGAGGCCGTCTTCGGCAGCGGCGTGCCGGGCGGCGACCAGATCCGGCCGTGGTCGGCGCCGCCGCCCGCAGGGGCCGCTACCGCGGTGCCGAGCGGCGCCGCCAGAACGGCCAGCACCGCGAACGAACCGACCAATGACAATTGGGATTTACGCCATCTCGACGGCGACTGGTCCCACCCGGATTCACCGGGTGGTCGTTCGGGAAAAGAGGACATCTCCACCCCTTTGAGAAGTCCGCACCGCGACTCGGCGCGGACAGTCTCGCTGGAGGGTAGGGGGCTGACGATCCGGTGGTCGAGCGGCTTGAGGATCCCCTGAGGATGTGATTCAAATCACAGTCGAACGAAATCGGCGGACGGTCCGTCAAAGCGGACATCCCGGCCGCATATAGCAATTGACGATCAACCAGCTAATGCGGCAGCTTGCTGAGGTCCTTCACGAACGAACCGGATCCGGTCGCCATTCGCGGCCGGACGGTCTCTCCTCTCCTCGAAGGGGCTTCACCATGTCCGCTCCGTCCGGAGCTTCCTCCGGCATGCGCAGAACCGGGCATCCGCCCCGGCGTTCCCACGCCGTCGCGGTCGCCCTCGTGCTCGCGCTGACCTCCGTCGGACCGATCGCGCCGCTGGCCTTCGCCGCCGACTCCCCGAGCGCCCCCGCGGCCTCCGCCGGCCAGACCCCCGGGGCGATCCCGAAGGACCTGGCCGACCGGATCGCCGCCGGCGACGCCAAGTTCGCGGGCGAGAAGCCCCAAATCGCCTCCGACAAGGCGATCGCCGAGGCCAAGCGCACCGGAAAGCCCGTCCCCGTACCGGAGTTGACCGACGAGTACAGCGAGACCGTCGCCACCCCCGCCGGGCACCTGTCCCGCACCCAGCACGCCGACCCCCAGCGCGTGAAGCAGGACAACGCCTGGGCCGACCTCGACGGCACCCTGGTGGCCGACGACCACGGCGGCTACCGGCCGAAGACCGCCGTCGCCGGCGTCCACCTCTCCGGCGGCGGAGACGGACCGCTCGGCACCCTCACCAGCCCGGACGGCGAGTCCCTCACCATCGACTCGCCCTTCCCACTGACCAAGCCCACCCTCGACCCCAAGGGCGAGGCCCTGGTCTACCCCGAGGTCGCCCCCGGCATCGACCTGCGCGTCACCGCCTCCAAGCTCGGCGGCCTCTCCACCGTCCTCGTCGTCAAGACCGCCGAGGCCGCCAAGAACCCGGCCCTCAAGAAGGTCCGCTTCCCCACCAAGGCCAAGGGCGTCACCGTCAAGGCCGACGACGCCGGGAACCTATCCGCCACCACCAAGGACGGCAAGACCCGCTGGCACGCCTCCGCCCCGCAGATGTGGGACAGCGGCACGACGGGCGCCCCCGCGGTCAAGGGCAAGTCCGCCGCCGCCCAACGCGACGGCGACGGCCAGACCCCGGAGCAGACCAGCACCGCCGAGGCACCGGGGACCAACGCCAAGGTCGCCACCATGAAGACGGCGGTCTCCGGCGACGCCGTCGAGCTCACCACCGACGACACCGTCCTCGGCAAGGGCCAGGGCCCCTGGTTCATCGACCCCGGCTGGATCTACGACCGCCGCGAGGCCAACGCCTGGACCTGGACCCAGTCCGCCTACCCGGGCGCCGCCAACCTCGGCCGCACCGTCGCCAACACCGGTGACCAGTACGCCCAGCCGGGCGTCGGCTACCAGGGCTGGCGCACCGACAAGGGCATCGAACGCTCCTACTTCCAGTTCGACACCCGCTGGTACAACGACATCGTCATCAACAAGGCCGTCCTGTCCGTCTGGGAGGCCAAGTCCGCCGACATGTCCTGCACCAACAAGTACCAGGTCGACCTCGCCCTCACCGGCGCCATCGACAACAGCACCAGCTGGAACAACACCCCCGGCGTCGTCGCCTGGACCGGCAGCGCCGACGTCGGCGGCGCCGGCCAGAGCGGCTGCGGCGGCAACACCCAGTTCGACTACGACGTCACCGGCGCCTACCAGCAGTACGCCCCCAGCCACGACACCCTCACCTTCGGACTCTTCGCCCACAACGAGTCCGACAAGATGGCCTTCAAGCGCCTCACCTACAACCCCGCCGTCGTCGTCGAGTACGACCGCGTCCCCAACACCCCGACCAACCCGTACGCCTGGCCCGTCCCCTCGACGACCGTGCCGTGGGCCGAGAACCAG
The DNA here is from genome assembly GCF_040637885.1 of Kitasatospora sp. NPDC028055. Classification (NCBI taxonomy): domain Bacteria; kingdom Bacillati; phylum Actinomycetota; class Actinomycetes; order Kitasatosporales; family Streptomycetaceae; genus Kitasatospora; species Kitasatospora sp. NPDC028055. Next base: position 7,623 of record NZ_JBEZXE010000025.1, read on the forward strand.
GGCTGTGACGGCAACTCGATCGGCTGGCTCAACTCCTCCTCGGGCTTCAACGGGTCGGTCAGCCTCAACGCGACGGTCAGCAGCAACGCCCAAACCTCACTGTTCGCCTGGACCCACATCTGGGACTACGCGGACCTGAGCGCCGACGTCGACTCCGGCTACACCCCCGAGGTGACCAACGGAGGGAACGCGGTCTTCCAGGTCAACCCGAGCGTCATCAAGGACGGCCACGTCTACGGCTGGGGCACCATGGCCACCGACAAGCTGGTCCGGATGTCCGCCTCCACCCCGATGTGCCGCTTCGGCGTCGACCTGACCCCGCCGACCCTCTCCGTCCCGGACGCCAACACCGTGCTGTCGGCCGCCGACCTCGCGGACAGGTTCCCGCCGTCCGGCAACGGCCAGGTCACCAAGAAGCACGTCGGCGAGCAGGGCCTGGTGCCCTTCACCGCGACCGACCCCGCGCCCGGCGGCAACGCCTCCGGCGTGGTCTGCGCCCGCTGGGGCTGGGACCCGCAGCTCGCCAACGTCGGCTGGTCGTGCGGCGGTTCGATGCCGCAGGGCGGGATCCCGGTCACCCCCGGCCGCTGGGGCACCAACATCCTGTACCTGCAGGTGATGGACAACGCCCGCAACGTCTCCCCGGTCGCCCAGTACTCCTTCTACGTGCCGTGGAACCCGGACGGCCCGCCGCCGGTCTTCGGTGACGTCACCGGCGACGGCGCGCCCGACATCCTCGCGCCCGACCAGGCCGGCTACCTGCGGGCGTACAACCCGCCGGGCAACCCGAACGCCAAGAGCCCGTCCGTCTCGGCCGTCTCCCTCCCGGCGGAGGCCCCCGGCGGCAAGGGGTGGAACGGCATCCAGCTGACCCACCGCGGCACCCTCACCGGCGGCAACAACATCGACGACGTGATCGCCCACGCACCCGGCGCGGGCGAACTCTGGGTCTACCCGAACCCGGGCAACACCGGCGTCTACGGCCGGATCGACAAGCCCGTCCCGCTCGCCAAGCCCAAGTGCGCCAAGACCGCCACCGAGGACTGCTCCTGGCTGACCACCGCCGGCTACAACGCCAACGACTGGTCCACCACCCTGCGCATCGCCGCCCTCGGCGACCCCGTCAACACCGACCTCGACCCCAAGCTCGGCTTCAAGAACAAGACCGGCCTGCTCACCGTCGAGAGCACCAACAACGGCACCGACGCGGCCCTCTGGTACTACCCCGCGACCAACGCCAACACCCTCGGCAAGCCCGTCCGCCTCGCCGCCACCGGCTGGAAGGACAAGGAGCTCATCACCCCCGGCGACTGGGCCAAGCAGGGCCACCCCGGCCTGTTCACCCGCAACCTCGCCGCCTCCGCCGACGCCGCCAAGGACGACCTCAACGGCCTCACCTTCACCACCGGCACCGTCCTGGCCACCGACAACCAGGGCCAGCCCGTCAACGACCCCACCGGCAAGCCGCTGATGGTCCCCACCCTCACCGGCATCGCCAGCACCACCAAGATCGGCGGGGTGCCCAGCGACACCTGGACCACCCTCGGCTCCGACGGCGACCTCACCGGCAACGGCAACGCCGCCCTCTGGGGTACCAAGGCCGACGGCTCCGTCGACATCTGGTGGGGCAAGGTCACCACTGCGGGCACCCCGACCGCCGGCTACACCTGGCAGGTCGGCCCCAACACCGTCGCCAACACCGCCGTCAACCCGGCCCAGTGGGTGCTCGACGGCCGCACCAGCGGCGACAGCGGTGACACCAACAAGCTCTACCGCAACGGCGACGACCCGAAGAACAGCTACCCGACCGGGGCCACCCTCACCGCCGACCACAACCGCACCGCCAACAAGGCCACCGCCTTCGACGGAGCGTCGGTCTACCGCACCACCGCCCCCGTCAACGGCGGTCTCGACACCACCCGCAGCTACAGCGTCTCGGCCTGGGTCAAGGTCAACAACCTCGACTCCTTCGAGACCGCCGTCTCCCTCACCGGCGACGTGGCGAGCCCGTTCTACCTGCAGTACTCGAAGTCCTTCCACAACTGGGCCTTCGTCGCACCGAGCAGTGACAGCACCAACCCCACGGCCTGGTACTCCGCCTACGACCACAGCGGCCGCACCAACGCCGCGGTCGGTCAGTGGACCCACCTGACCGGCACGTTCAACGCCGACACCTCGACCATCACGCTGTACGTCAACGGCGCGGCCGTCGGCTCCGACAAGATGCCCAGCGGCTGGAAGCCCGCCCCCGGCAGCCTGAACATCGGCGGTGTCACCTACAACAAGTCCACCCCCGGTGACCTGCTCAACGGCGCGATCAGCGACGTCCGGGCCTACCCGTACGCGCTGACCGACCAGCAGGCCAACACGCTCGCCACCACCGACTCGGCCATCCAGATCCGCAGCGCGGTCGACAGCCGCAAGTGCCTCGACAACTGGGGTGGCAACGCCGGTGCCCAGCTCCGGATCTACGACTGCTGGAACGGCGACAGCCAGCACTTCGTGATGACCAAGGACAACCGGATCAAGATGCCGATCTCCGGGCTCTGCCTCGGCACCGCGGACGCCGCGGCCGTCAACGGCACCCCGGTCGTCGCGCAGGACTGCGGCAGCAACCCGGGCTCGCAGACCTGGACCCGCCGCTACGACAACTCGCTGTACAACCCGGCGTCCGGCCTCTGCCTGGACCTCAGCGCCTGGAACACCACCAACGGCCGGGGCCTGGACGTCTGGCAGTGCGTCGACCAGGGGAACGAGCACTGGATCTTCGAGGCCCAGCAGACGGTGTAACACCCGTTCGACCCCAGCACCGCAGAGCACCGTCCCCCGCCGGGAGTCCATCCGGCGGGGGACGGCGTCGTTTCCGGCGGGGGACGGCGTCGTTTCCGACGACCGGCGTCGGACCTCCCCGGAGATTTGCCCGGCACCACCCGGTGTGATCAACCTGCTTCTCCGAGTAAGGTCCAGCCACGGCCGGGCTACCGGTCGGTGACGAACCCTCCGGAGCCGAGGAGTGTGACCGTGCCCGAGCAGGACCGGCAGGCAGGCCAGTTCGAGCACCTGCGGCCGCGGATGAGGGCCCTCGCGTACCCGTTGCTGGGCTCGCACGCGGAGGCGGAGGCCGCGGTGCGGGAGGTGTGGGTCAGGCTCGGCCGGATCGATCCGGCGGAGGTGGCGGACCTCGCCGAGTGGTTGACCACGGTGACCGGGCGGGTCTGCCTGGGGCTGCTGGGTGCGCGGGACACGCGACCCCGGCGGCTCCCGGACGTGGCGGTCGGGCCGGGGCACCCGGTGCCGGCGGACGGGTCGGTCGGACCCGCGCTGCTGGCCGCGCTGGACGCACTGGCCCCCGCCGAGCGGGTCGCCTTCGTGCTGCACGAGGTGTTCCGGCTGCCCGTCGACCTGGTGGCGACCGCCCTCGACCGGACCACCGCGGACACCCGCGGGCTCGCCGAGCAGGCCCGCCGCCGGGTGCACGGGGCCCGCGCGGCGGGCGCCGAGGGCGGCCCGGCCGGCCGTCGGTGGCGGTGGGCGCCTTCGATCCGGCGCCCCGCGACCGGGACCGGGACCGGGCGGCCCTGACGGCCCGCCCGGCTCAACTCGGCTGCCCGGCTGCCCGACTGCCCGACTGCCCGACTGCCCGCCTCAACTGCCCGCGGTGTCCAGGCGGTGGCGCTGGTCCGGGTCGAGGGCCAGGTCCAGGGCGGCCAGGCTCTCCTCCAGTTGGGCGACCGAGCCGGCGCCGATCACCGGGACGGTGGGGACGGGGTGCCCGAGCAGCCAGGCCAGGACGACCTGGTTGACGGTGGCGCCGGTCTCCTCCGCGACCTCGGCCAGCGCCGCGAGCCGGGCCTCGGTGCCGGGCCACCGGTACTCCTCGGGCAGGGGGCGGTCGGGGCGGGTGTAGGAGCCGCCGAGCAGCGGCGAGTAGGCGAGCAGGGTGAGGTCCGGCCGGTCCGCGAGGTAGCTCAGCAGGGCCCGGTCGGCGTGCCGCTGGATGCCGAGGTCCGCGCCTGGCCGGGGTTGCAGGTGGCTGTGGCGCTGCTGGACGCACCGGTAGCCGGGCCAGCCCCGCGCGTCGGCGAGGTCGTTGGCCGCGGCGAGGTCGGCGGCACGGTGGTTGCTGCAGCCGAGGGCGGTGACCTTGCCGTCGGCGACCAGGCCGGCGAAGGCGCCCATGGTCTCCTCGACGGGCGTGCCCGGGTCCGTGACGTGGGCGTAGTAGAGGTCGATCCGGTCGGTGCCGAGCCGGCGCAGGCTGCCCTCGGCCGCACTGCGCAGGGCGGGGGCGGAGAGGCCTTCGAGGTGTTCGGGGTAGGGCAGTCCGGGGACGGGACGGGCGCCCGCCTTGGTGGCGAGGACGAGCCGGTCGCGGTTGCGGCGGCGGGCGGTCCAGCGGCCCAGGAGTTCCTCGCTCTCGTGGCCGGTGCCGCCGGGGGCCCAGCAGGCGTAGTTGTTCGCGGTGTCGATGAACGTCCCGCCGGCCTCGGTGAACCGGTCGAGGATCGCGGTGGCGGTCCGCTCGTCCACGGTGGTGCCGAAGGTCATCGCGCCGAGGCACAGCGCGCTCACCTTCGGTCCGTCAACTCCCAGGCTGCGGTGCAGCATCAGTGTTCCCCTCCCCGGGTCCGAAGGCTCGACCCTACGGCGTCCGCCGTCCGGCCGCGAGCGCGATCCCGGCGCAGGTGCTGCCCAGCAGGGCGCCGGCCAGGACGTCGCCCGGGTAGTGGACGCCGGTGTGCACCCGGGAGTAGCCGACGGCGACGGCGAGCAGGCCGAGCGGGACGGCGGTGGCGGGCAGCAGGGTGCCGACGGCGGTGGCCAGGGCGAAGGCGGAGGCGGTGTGGCCGGAGGGGAAGGAGGCGCTGACCGGCATCGGGACGTGCCGGCCCAGCACCACCCGGGCGGCCTCCCGGTCCGGGCGGGGGCGGCGGACCAGCCGCTTGCCGAGGATGTTGGCGGTGAAGGAGGCGAGGGCGACGGCGGCCGCGCCGGTCACCCCGGCGCGGCGGCACCGGCCGGGGACGAGGGCCAGGGCGGCGGCGACGGAGAGGTTGATCTTCGAGTGGTCGGCGGCCGCGGAGAGGGTGCGCAGGGCGGAGTCGAGGGCGGGGGTGTCGGTGGCGGCGACGGCGGCGTAGAGCGCCGCGTCGAGCGCGGTGAGGTCGCGCAGGACCGGGCCGGTCATCGGTCGCCTCCGGTGGACCGGGCCTGCGCCGGGTGCGAGCCCGCCCCGGACAGGGCCAGCCGGGTGACGTCGCGCCAGTCCAGCGGGTGGGCGTGTGCCCGCTGGGCCGGGTCGGCGCCGGGGCGCTCGCGCGGGACGCGGACCCGCAGGGCGCGGTGCTGCAGGGTGCAGACGACCGGGGTCGGCAGGGTCAGCGCCTCGCCGTCGACGGCGACGGGGATCTCGGCGGCGTCGGCGTGCACGGTGACCTGCCGCGCCGAGAGCAGGGTCAGTGCGGCGGCCCGCTCGCCGAGCAGGACGAGTTCGGCGGCTCCGGCGGCGCCCTCGACCCGGACGCCGACCACGCCCAGCAGGCCCTCGTCCAGCCGGGGGCGGCGGCCGAGGTCGACGGGGTCGGGGGCGGCGTACGGGTTGTTGCTGACCAGCAGGGCCTGCGGGGCGTCGATGCGGTGCCCGTCGGCGCGGGCGGTGAGGGTGGGCCCGGCCTCGCCGGTCAGCAGGTCGGGCAGGGCGTCGAGGGCGGTGGCGGTCTTGGCGTCGCGGTACTCGGGGCTCTGCACGATCTGGGCGTAGGCGCCGAAGGAGACGGTGTTGACGAAGGTCCGGTCGCCGACCCGGCCCAGGTCGACGGTGAGTTCGACGCCGTCGCGGAGGGCGTCGAGGCAGGTGGCGGGGTCGGTGCGGTCGAGGCCGAGGTCCATCGCGAAGTGGTTGCGGGTCCCGGCGGAGACGACCAGGAACGGCAGGCCGTGTTCGGCGGCGACGGCCGCGACCAGGGCCTGGGTGCCGTCGCCGCCGGCCACGCCGAGCAGGTCGGCGCCGTCGGCGACCGCCCGGCGGGCGAGCTCGGCGACGTCCTGCTCGGCGGAGGTGTCGAGCAACACCACCCGGGCGCCCAGTTCCTCGGCGCGCCGGACCAGGTCGAAGCGTTCGACCTTCCCGCCGCCGGACTTCGGGTTCATGATCAGGACGGGCTGCCGCGGCGGCGGGGTCTCCCGGGTGGGCATCGGGCGCGGCGGCCGGGCGGCGCGCAGCGCGGCGCGGGCGCAGGCGAGGGCGGCGAGCCAGAGGGCCACGGCGGTCACCGTGAGCGCCAGCACCCCGGCGTCGTAGGCGAGCAGGACGCCGGCGGCCGGCCCACCGACGGCCAGCAGCACGCCGACCAGCCGCCACAGGGCCCGCCGGGTGATCGCCCACCAGACGCCGACGGCCGTCACCACCAGGCCGGCGAGCTCGGCGAGCAGCACCAGCAGCCCGTGCGGGCCGGTGAAGGCGAGCACGACCACGGCGGCCAGTGCGCACAGCAGGGCGAGCCGCGCGAGCCGGCGCGGCCGGCGCCGGTCCACCACGTCCTCCCCCGGCCCTCCGGCCGTCGATCCGTCGGCCCTCGACCCGCTCTCCGTCGGCTCGCTCTCCGTCGACCCGCCCGCCATCGACCCGCCCTCCTCCGTTCGGCCCCGTCCGGTCCGGTCACCGTAACCTGAGGGCCCGTTCGGGGCGCGTCGAACGGGCCGGGCGGCACGGCCGGTTCAGAGGCCCGGCGGGCCGCTCCCGAATGTCCAAAAACAATTCCGGGGGCGCCCGCCGGGGGCCCGGCCCCGGAGAATCCGTCCGGAGGCCCCGGCAGAGCTGGCACGCACACGAAGCATCTCTGTCAGCAATGGTCAGACCGGGATCACGTACGATAGCGCGGGGGTTATGACGAGAATTCGGCGAGCGTACAGAAACCTCCCGCAGGGACTGTCCGGTTAATGCTGTGACGGTAGTGTCCACCGGGGGAATCTGGTGTATACCAATACGCTGAGCGCGTTTCGGTTGACGGGGAGGAAGGCATGCTGCTACGGCTGCTGGGGTCGGTCGAACTGGTCCATGAGGGGCGCTCGCTGGACCTGGGCGGCCCACGGCAGCGGGTGGTCCTGGCGATGCTCGGACTGAACGTCAACCGGACCGTCTCCACCGAACAGCTGATCGACTCGGTGTGGGGGGACGCACCGCCGACCACGGCCCGCGGACAGGTCCAGGTCGCCGTCTCCACCCTGCGCAAACGTTTCACCCAGGCCGGTCGGCCGGAGGCGATCACCACCCGCTCCCCCGGCTACGCGCTGGAGCTGGCGCCCGCCGACGTGGACAGCCTGGAGTTCGAACGGCTGGTCGCGCTCGCCCGGGAGGAGGACGGCGCGGGCCGCACCGAGCGGGCGGCCGCCACCATGCGCGCGGCGCTGGCGCTGTGGCGCGGGCCCGCGCTGGACGGGGTGCCCGGCGAGCTGGCCCAGCGGGCCGCCACCCACCTGGACGACCGGCGGCTGACCGTGCTGGAGGAGCGGGTCCGGCTGGACCTGCTGCTCGGCCGGCACGGCGAGCTGGGCGCCGAACTGGCCTCGCTGACCGCCCGCCACCCGCTCCGGGAGCGGCTGTACGGGCAGCTGATGCTGGCGCTGTACCGCTCGGGCCGGCAGGCGGACGCGCTGGAGGCGTTCCAGCGGGCGCGCCGGGCACTGGTCGAGGAGATCGGCATCGAGCCGGGCCAGGAACTACGGGAGCTGGAGCGGGCGATCCTGTGCCAGTCCCCCGGGCTGGACCTGCCGGGGCACCGCGACGGGCACGCCCGGCACACCGCCGCCAGCCCGGCCGCTCCGCCGCTCGCACCCGTGCTCGCCCCCGCACCGGCGCCCGTACCCCAGGTGGCCCTGGTCTCCGTGGCGCCCCTGTCGATGCCGCCCGCCGACCGGGGCACCGCGGACCCGGCCCCCGCCATTCCCCCGCCCGCGCCCCCGGCTCCCGCCGTCCACGCCGCGCACACCACCCACACCGTCCAGGCCACCCTCACCACCCACCCGGCACACCCCGCCGCCGAGACCGCCTTCCGCCTCACCCCCCGCCAACTCCCCGCCAGCATCAGCGACTTCATCGGCCGCCGGAGCCAGCTCGACGAGATCAAGAAGCTGATCGTGCCCTACGCCGGCACCCAGGCCCCCGGCTACGCGGTGCCGATCGTCAACATCTGCGGCCCGGGCGGGGTCGGCAAGTCCGCGCTGGCGGTGCGCGCCGCGCACGAGGCCGGCGCCCACTTCCCGGACGGCCACCTCTACGCCGACCTGCACACCCCGACCGCCGAGCCGGGCGCCACCGGCGAGGGCGAGGGCCGGACCGGGACGCTGCTCGCCCGCTTCCTGCGGGCGGTCGGGGTGCCGGCCAAGGCGATCCCGGAGGACCCCCAGGAGCGGGCCGAGATGTACCGCAGCCGGCTGGCCGACAGCCGGGTCCTGGTGGTCCTGGACGGGGTGACCAGCGCGGAGCAGGTGACGCCGCTGCTGCCGGGCAGCGCCAGCTGCGCGGTGCTCGCGACCAGCCGGGTCCGGCTGGCCCGGGTCCCGGGGATCCACCGGGTGGACGTCGAGGTGTTCGACATGTCCAACGCGCTGGACCTGCTGGCGGGCATCATCGGCAGGCCGCGGGTCCAGGCCGAACTGGACACCGCCGTCGAGCTGGTCCACCTGTGCGACGGGCTGCCGCTGGCCCTGCGGATCGCCGGCGCCCGGCTGGCCTCGCACCCGCACTGGCCGGTGGAGCGGCTGGTCCGGCGGCTGCGCAACGAGCGCCGCCGGCTGGACGAGCTCAGCCACCACGGCCTCGAACTGCGCTCCACCATCAGCCTCACCTACCGCGCCCTGCCGCCCTCGGCGCAGCGGCTGTTCCGGCTGTTCTCCCTGGTCCAGCTGCCGGACGCGCCCGCCTGGATCGCGGCGGCGCTGCTGGACTGCGACCCGTGCACCGCCGAGGACACCCTCGACCTGCTGGTCGAGGCCCAGGTGATGGACATCGTCCAGTACCCGAACCAGCCGGGGCCGCGCTACCGCTTCCACGACCTGGTCCGCGCCTACGCCCACGAGCAGTTGGTGGCCACCGAGAGCACGGGCGAGCGGCAGGCCGCGCTGGCCCGGATGCTGGGCGGCTGGCTGGCCCTGGCCGAGGACGCCCACCGCCGCGAGTACGGCGGCGACTACACCGTCATCCACGGCACGGCCGAGCGCTGGCGGCCGCCGCTGGAGGGCCGCTCGGGCGCGGCCGGGACCGGGGTGGACGGCTGGGACACCGAGCGGCTGGCCCTGGTGACGGCCGTACGGCAGGCCGCCGCGGCCGGGCTGGACGAACTCTGCTGGGACCTCGCGCTCACCTCGGTCACCCTGTTCGAGGCCAAGGGGCACTTCGACGACTGGGAGGAGACCGCCCGGCTCGCCCAGGAGACGGCGGTCCGGGCGGGCAACACCGTCGGCCAGGCCGCGATGCTCTACTCGCTCGGGACCCTGCACATGTTCCAGACCCGGCACGAGCAGGCCCAGGAGCACTTCGCGCTCGCCCGGGAGCTGTTCGAGGCGGCCGGGCACGACCACGGCCGGGCCCTGGTGCTGCGCAACGACGCCTTCCTGGACGGGGTGCGCGGCGACGACCTGGCGATGCGGGAGAAGTACGACGAGGCGCTGGCCGTGATGCGACTGGTCGGCGACCGGATCGGCGAGGCCCACATCCTGCGCAGCCTGGCCGGCTGGTGGATGACGGCGGGCCGGCCGGAGCGGGCCCACGCCCTGCTGGAGCAGGCCCTGGTGATCTGCCGGGCGGAGAACTGCGTCCGGGTGGAGGCCCAGGTGCTGCAACGGTTCGCCGAGCTGCACCTGTCGGCCGGGCGGACGGACCTGGCCGAGGACGCCCTGCGGGAGGTGCTGCGGATCGTCCGGGCGGGCGGCGACCGGATCGGCGAGGCCTACGCGCTGCACGGCCTCGGCACGGTGCACCGCCGGGAGGGCCGGCTGGACGGCGCGGTGGACACCCTGACCCGGGCGCTGGAGCTGTCCCGGCAGGTCGGCGAGCGGGCCGTGGAGGGCCGCTCGCGCTATGCGCTGGCCGAGATCGCGCTGCGCCGGGCCGACCGCGCCCAGGCCGCCGGGCACCTCAAGGCCTGCCGGAAGCTGTTCACCGAACTCGGTTCCAAGCCCTGGCTGGAGCGCACCGAGGACCTGCTGGCCGAGTCCCGGCGCGGCCCCGAACCGGCCGCCGAGGCCGGACCGGCGCTGCGCCTGGGGAGCCGCCCGGACCGCTGCTGACCTCCGGCCCGCGGCCAGGTCCGGCCGACTACCCCGCCGCGAGGGGCTGTTCGTCCGCCGCCCGCCCGATCAGCTCGGCCAGCTCCGCCACGGCCAGGCTGCCGGGCTCGCGGCGCTCCCGCACCCAGCGGTTCACCAGTTCCTGGAACAGCTCGTTGACCGGCGTCGGCACCCCGCAGCCGCGCCCCAGCAGCACGATCTCCCCGTTCAGGTAGTCCACCTCGGCGGACCGGCCGCCCCGCTTGAGGCTCTGCCAGGTCGAGCCGTGCCCGGCCCCGGGGTCGGACGGCCGACGCTCGACCGCGCCGAGGCGCAGTTCGGTCAGCTCCTCGGACGTCGCGAACGCGATGCCCGAACGCTCCAGCACGGCGACGGCCTCGGCCCGCGCCCGGACGGCCAGAGCCGCGGACTCCGCCCCGGGCCGCTGCCCGCACAGCGCGTCGACGGCGTTGGCCAGGTTGTCGACCAGCTTGCCGTACTTCCAGCGCAGCACGTCCTCGACCACCTCGGCCCGGAAGTCGGCCGCGGTGAGGTCGGCGGCGATCTCCCGGACGGTGTCGTCGGCGCCGTCCGGGTAGCGGCCCAGGGCGAGGGCGCCGGTGCGCGGCCCGCACCAGGTGCGCACCTCGCCCGGGGTGAGGAAGGCGGCCGGCAGCACGACCATGGCGCCGTACACCCGGCGGAAGTGCCGCAGCGCCAGCCGCTCGTTCTCCACCCCGTTCTGCAGGCAGACCAGCGGCAGCCGGGCGCCGGCCCGGGCCCCGGCCGGGCCGACCGGGCGGTCGGCCCAGTCGGCCAGCGCGGCCGCGGTGTCCTGGGTCTTGACGGCCAGCAACAGGACGTCGCCCTCGCGCAGTTCGACCTCCTGCGGACCGGCGGCCACCGGGACCCGGGCGGTGTCCGCCCCCGCCGGGGAGTGCACCGTCAGCCCGTGCTCGCGCAGCGCCGCGCCGTGCTCGCCGCGCGCGACCAGGACCACCTGCTGCCCGGCCCGGTGCAGCCGCGCGCCGACCACGCCGCCCACCGCCCCGGCGCCGACCACGATGTACCGCTTGTCCATCGAGCCCTACTCCTCCCAGCTGATCCCGTTCGCGTACCACGCGGCCAACTCCTCGGCGTTGGCGGCGATTTCGGCCGCGTCCCGGCCAATGATCACATAGCCGCCGAGGTAGTCACCGGACTTCTCACCACCGTGGTAGCGGTGTCCGACCGTGCCCTTGATCCGCTCCTCGACCACGAAGGACGGCGGCTCCTGCGGCAGCCCGGTCAGCCGGCCCCGCCCGGGGTAGAACAGCACCCAGCCGCCGGAGCCGCCCGGCGGCACCGCCCGCAGCTCCTCGCCCCGTGGGATCCGCTCGCCGAGCTGGGCGGCGAACCAGCGCTGGTCCAGGTCGAAGCCGGTGGCGGCGCGGATCGCCCCGGTGGTGCGGGCCCCGCCGGTCCGGCTGGCCACCTCGCAGAGCACCAGGCGGTCGTCGGGGGTGAGGAACACCTCCAGGTGGAAGTTGGTGCAGTCCGGGGTCGGCAGCACCGTCAGCACCGTCTCGGCGTACTCGATCAGGCGCTCCACCAGCGGCTCGCCCCGGTTCAGCTGGGCCGAGCCGAGGTAGCCGCCGGAGTGGAAGGTGAGGCAGTCGTTGAGGTAGTGCGAGACGAACACGGCGGCCAGCCGGCCCTCGGTGACCAGGCCGTCGACGACGTACATCCGGCCGTCGACGAAGCGCTCCACCTCGGCGTGCTCGGGTAGGCCCCCGGCGAGCAGTCCGGTGAGGTCGGCCTCGTCACGCAGCACCACGGTGCCCTTGGAGCCGGAGCCCAGGGCGGGCTTCACCACCACCGGGTAGCCGTGCTCACGGATGAAGCCGAACAGGTCGAGCGCGACCCGCACCGGCGCGAACTCCGGTACGTCCAGGCCCTTCTCGCGCAGCATCGTCTTCATCAGGACCTTGTCGCGGAAGGCCAGGGCGCTGTCCCAGTGCTGGCCGGGCAGGCCGAACAGCTCGCGCAGCCGGGCGGCGCGCAGCACGTCCCGCTCGCCGCGGGCGATCACCGCGACGAAGTCCTCCTCGGCCAACTCCATGGCCACCCGCTCGAGTTCACTGCCGCCATGGTAGCCGGAGATCGACCGGGCGGCCGGCAGGTGGGCGTACTGCGGGTACTTCTCCTCGGAGACCAGCAGGGTCAGCCGGACGCCGAGTTCGGCCGCCCAGAGGTCGTACGGGGTGTCGGCGTGGTCGCTGTCCACCAGCACCAGGGCGTGCGGGGCGGTCGCCCCGGTGGCCGACTGCCGCGGCGGTCGTGCTTCCGTCTCCATTGCTCCTCCAGTCGGATGGTGGGCGGGGGGCCGGCTCCCGGCCAAGGGGTCAGGTCCCGGCGGGGGGTCAGCTCCCGGCGGGGGTCAGCTCCGGGTCAGGGCGGGCCGGGCCAGGGCGGGCTGGGCCACCGGCCGCATCACGCCGTGCAGGTGGACCAGGCTGTCGCCCGGCGCGCCGTGGCGGACCTCCGTGACGGCGGCCGTGACCACGTGGTGGTCGCCCAGGGTGCGGACGTCGTGCCGGGTGCAGACCAGCCAGCTCAGGCAGCCGTCGAGCAGCGGGACCTGGTGCGGCCCGGAGTGCCAGCGGGTGTCCGGGCCGAAGCGGTCGGCGCCCGGGGTGGCGAACAGCCGGGCCAGCTCCTGCTGGTGGGCGCCGAGGATCTGGACGCCGAACCACTCGCTGTCCCGGACCCGCGGCCAGGTGCTGGAGGTCTGCGCCAGGGCGAAGGAGACCAGCGCCGGGCTGGCGCTGACCGAGGTGAAGGAGGTGATCGTCACCCCGACCGGCCCGGGCGCGGTGAGCACCGCGATCCCGGCCGCGTGCGGGCGCAGCGCCCCGCGCAGCTCCTTGGCGTCGACGCTCACTCGGCGCCTCCCGGGCCGGCTCCCGGGCCGGGGTCCGGGGCGGCGCCGACCAGCCGGTCCGGGCGGGCCGCGATGGTGGCCAGGGTGCGGGCCGGCGGGCCGGTCTCGGCGGGCGCGGTCCGGATCGCGATCCGGGCGGCGAGGGCGCTCGCCCGCTCGGCCGCGTCCCGGCCGTCCCGGCCGCGGGCCAGCACCAGGCCGCAGCGGTCGTAGGACCAGGCGATCGGCACCACGGTGTCGCCCGGGGCGACGCTCACCGAGGCGTCGACGACCGCCGGGTCGGCGAGCACCCCGTCCAGGCCCTCGACCGAGGCGACCACGCCGGGTTCGGCGGTCAGGAAGCGGATCGAGGCGCCGCAGGACGGCTCCCCGGGCCGGACCGGGTCGGTGCGCCCGGCGTACCAGAGGAAGGCCAGGGCATCAATGTCGATCCCGTAGACCTCCTTCACCAGGTCGGTGATCCGGTCCCCGCCGCGCCGGCTGTGCGACTCGACCAGCCGGGGCCCCTGCGCGGTGAGGATCACCTCGGTGTGCGCGGGGCCGTCGGCCAGGCCGACGGTGTCGAGCATCGCGAAGACCAGTTCCTCGACCCGGCGGGCGGTGGCGTCCTCCAGCGGGGCGGGCTGGGTGTGGCCGACCTCGACGAAGGAGGCGAGCTTCTCCTTGGCCGTGAAGGCGAGCACCACGTGCCGGCCGGCGTAGCTGAAGGTCTCCACGCTGATCTCGGTGCCCGACAGGAACTGCTCCATCAGGAAGGAGTGCAGTCCGAAGCCGGCCGCCCAGGCGCCCGCCTCGTCCACGGCGGCGAGGTCCTCGACGAAGCGCACCCCGAGGCTGCCGGAGCCGTAGCGCGGCTTGATCACGGTCGGGCCGTGCTCGGCGACGAAGGCGCGGATGTCCTCGGCGGTGTGCCCGATCCGGGCCGCGACGGCGTCCACGCCGCGCTCGGCGAGCAGGGTGCGGAAGGCCAGCTTGTCCTGGAGCACCTGGACGAGGTCCAGCCCGTTGCCGGGCAGGCCGAGCCGGGTGGTCGCGGCGGCGGCCGGTTCCAGGCCGTCCTCGATGATCGAGACCACCCGGACCAGCGGGCGGGACCGGTGCACGGTGGCGAGCAGTTCGGCGACGGCGGCGGGCTCCCGGTAGTCCGTCAGGTAGGCCTCGGCGACGTGCGCCAGGCCGGCCGGGTCCAGCTCCTGCGGCCCGTACACCCAGACGATCTCGAAGCCCGCGGCGCGGACCTTGCGCAGGGTGGCGGGGGTGCCGCCGATCACGGCGATCCGCGGGGCGGGCGTCAGCTCGGGGCCGTTCACGACCGCAGCTCCCGTCCGGCCTCGGACTCCAGCCAGCGGACCAGCTCGACGTTGTCGGCCTGCTCCGGCAGCTTCTCCCGGGCGTCCTCCCAGAGCGCCCGGCAGGCCTGGCCCAGGTCGGAGCGGCCGCCGGCGTCCGCCAGCAGCCGGTCGGCGATCCGCAGGTCCTTGAGCATCAGCCGGAGCGCGAAGCCGGAGTCGAAGGTGCCGGTCAGCACGTGTGCCGGGAACTTGGTCTCGGAGGCGTGGTTACGGCCGGTGGAGGCGTTCACCACCTCCAGCATGACGGCCGGTTCGAGGCCGAACGCCCGCCCGGCGAGCAGGACTTCGGCGGTGGCGGCGAGGCTGACCGAGGACAGCAGGTTGTTCAGCGCCTTCAACGCGTGACCGGCGCCGGACGGGCCGACCCGGTACACCCGGCCGAGGGCGGTGAGCGCCGGCTCGGCCAGGTCGAGGGCCTCCGGGTCGCCGGCCGCCATCAGGGTCAGCTCGCCGCCGCGGGCCGCCGCCGGGCTGCCGGAGACCGGGGCGTCCACCACGTGCACGCCGTACCGGCCGGCCAGTTCGCGCAGTTCGCGGGTGTCGGCCGGGTCGCTGGAGCCGGTGTCGACCAGCACCGAGCCGGCCGCCATGGCCGGCAGCAGCTGCTCGGCCACGGCCCGGACGGCGGCGCCGTCCGGCAGCATGGTGACCACGACCGGCGCGGCCAGGCCGGCGGGCGCGGCGGCGGCGGTGATGCCGGGCTGCTCGGCCGCCCGCTCGGCGGCGGCGGCGTCCAGGTCGAAGGCCGCCACCTCGAAACCGGCCTCGGCCAGGCGCCGGCACATGCCGCCGCCCATCGTCCCGAGTCCGGCGAATCCGATCCGCATGGTCGGTCTCCCTACGTTCGCATCCATCACGTTGTCGTCAATTCGGTTTCCCGGGCGGTGAGTTCGGCGTGCCCGGCGAGCGCCACCCGCTCCGCCGCGGCGCCGGTCAGCGCGAACACCGCGGCCGCGCCGATCCAGCCGACCGCGCCCGAGCCGAGCAGCAGCCCGGTGACCACCACCGGTCCGAGCACCCGCTGGCCGGCCAGGCCGAGGCCGAACACGGCCAGGTAGCGGCCGCGCGCCTCGGGCGGGGCGAGCTCGATGGACAGGCTCCAGGTGGCCGAGGTGCTGACCACCTCACCCACCGACAGGGCCACCACGGCCAGCACCAGCATCAGGACGGAGGCCGCGCCGTGCACCGCGCCCGCCGCGGCGAAGCACAGGCTGCAGCCGGCCAGCGCCACCCCGCCCCACAGCAGCATCCGGCTGCTGCGCCGCACCTCGTCGGCGAGCCGGCTCACCGGCAGCTGGGCGACCACCACCAGGACGGTGTTGAGCGCGTACAGCACCGACACCGTGGCGTGCGGGGCGGTGGTGTGGTCCAGCACCCAGACCGGCATCGCCACCAGCAGCAGCACGTCGAAGAAGGACAACAGGAAGTTCAGGCCGGTCAGCGCCAGGTAGTGGCGGTCCGGCAGGGCCCGGGGGCCGCCGCCGACGGGGGTGGCGGCGGCGGCCGGTCGGGTCGGGGCGGGCACCCGCAGCACCAGGAGGGCGCCGCCCAGGAACGCCGCGGTGATCAGCACCATGGTGATCCGGTACGCCTCGACGGTGTCGAGGGTGAGCGTCACCCCGCCGGCCATGGCGCCGAGCCCCAGGCCGATGTTGCGCACCACGTTGACCAGGCCGAGCAGCCGGCTCCGGTCGCGCTGTTCCGGCAGCGCGGCCGCGACCAGGGCCTGGAGCACCGGCGGGCCGGCCCGGTCGAAGGCCACCGAGAACAGGGTGACCAGCAGGTACTGCCAGAGGTCCGTCACGAAGGCGAAGGCGAGGAAGCAGAGTCCGCGCCCCGCGTAGACGGTGGCGAGCACCCGCCGGGCGCCGTGCCGGTCGGCGAGCACCCCGGCCAGCAGCGAGCCGGCCAGGGCGGCGGCGCCGGCCACCGCGAGGCCGGTCGCCACCTGGTTGGCGCTCAGCCCGACGTGCCGGGTGAACCAGGCGATCGAGCTGGCGGTGAACAGGCCGATGCCCAGGGACTGGACGAGTGCGGCCAGGGCCAGTCGGCGCCCTTCGGCGGAGAGCTCCCGCAGACCGACCGGCCGCCGCATCACTCGGCCCCGAAGTCGAAGTCGACCAGTTCGGTCAGCTCCATCTCGCGCACGATCCGGCGGATCCCGGAGAAGTCGCGCACCAGCAGGTTGTGGCCCGCGGCCCGCCGGCAGTCCTCGACGATCTCCTCGGCCCGCTCGAACCCGGCGTGCCTGAGGATGCCGGGCCAGACCGCGAAGTCCTGGGCGACGAAGGCGTTCAGGGCCTCGGGCAGGGCGTTCACGAAGGCCCGCTGCTGCTCCTTGTTCAGGTGGGTGTAGAGGCCCTTGGCCACCTCGACCATCACGGAGGAGTGGGCGGACTCGTCACGGGCGTGCAGCCGGGGCACCAGCGCGTGCAGCGGCTGGACGGTCTCGTCGCGGGAGAGCAGCTCCAGGTAGGCGTTGACGCTGATCTCCGAGACGGTCGTCCAGACCAGCTTGAGCAGGTCGCGCTCCCACTTCTCGGAGACCTTGGCCTCGGCCTCCAGCAGCCGCCGGTAGGTGACGGTGTGCGGGTAGGCCGGCTCGGCGGTCACCTCGCGCAGCTCCCGGGTGCGCTGCATGGCGACCATGTGCATGTAGGTGTGCCACACCTCGTCGACGTGGGTCTGCTGCACCGCCCGCTTGGTGTGCACGCCGTCGGCGCCGGGGAAGACGCCGTGCATGATCATCGCGAAGGTCGGGTTGGCGACGTACTCCTCGGCGGCGATGACCCGCTCGTTGTAGACCAGCCAGGCCAGCGTCTGCACCGTCCGCCGCTGCTCCGGGGTGGCGGCCAGCCAGAGCGGGTGCTCGGCGAAGGGCAGCAGCCGCTCGGGGTAGTCGGGCAGCGCGGCGTCGTACTCCGCCGGGTCCGGGTCGGTGATCCGGTCCAGGTCGGTGCGGACGGTGGCGCGGCGCGGCCAGGACGCGGCGAGCCGGCGCAGCACCGTCTCGTCGATGCCGTGGGCGTGGTCCTCGGACCCGTCCGCGGCGTCCGGGGCGACGGGGGTGTCGAGGTCGTGCAGCAGGTCGGTCAACGGTCCTCCTCCTTGCGGGACACCGCGTCGATGACGTCGGCGAGCAGGGTGACGCCGTGCGTCAGCCGGTCCTCGGCGAGCACGATCGGCGGCATGATCTTGAGCACCTGGCCGCGCGCACCGGTGGTCTCCACCAGCAGCCCGGCGGCGAACGCGGCCCGCGAGACCCGGTCCGCGAAGGCGGGGTCGGTGAAGCCGAGGCCGCGGATCAGGCCCCGGCCGCGCGGGGTGCAGCCGAGCGCGGCGAAGCGCCGGGCGAGGTCGGCCAGCAGGCCGTCCAGCAGCTCCACCCGGGCGGCCAGGCCCTCGGTGAACGCCGGGTCGGCCCAGCGGTCCAGGACGGCGGCGGCAGTGACGAAGGCCAGGTTGTTGCCGCGGAAGGTGCCGCTGTGCTCGCCGGGGCCGAGCTGGTCCAGCTCCGGCTTGACCAGCACCAGCGCCATCGGCAGCCCGTAGCCGCTGATCGACTTGGACAGGCACACCAGGTCCGGGGTGATGCCGGACTCCTCGAAGCTGAAGAAGGTGCCGGTCCGGCCGCAGCCGGCCTGGATGTCGTCGACGATCAGCAGGATGTCCCGCTCCCGGGCGACCTGCGCCAACCGGCGCAGCCACTCCGGGGTCGCGGTGGCCAGGCCGCCCTCGCCCTGCACGGTCTCCACCACGAAGGCCGCGGGCTTGTCCATGCCGCTGCCCGGGTCGTCCAGCATCCGGGTCAGGTAGTCGATGGTGTCGACGCCCTCGCCGGCGAAGCCCTCGTACGGCATCCGCACCACGTTGGCCAGCGGGACGCCGGCCGCGTCGCGCTTGAAGGCGGTGGCGGAGGCGGCGAGCGCGCCGAGCGAGAGGCCGTGGAAGCCGCCGGTGAAGGCGACGATGTCGGTGCGGCCGGTGACCCGGCGGGCCGTCTTGAACGCGGACTCGATCGCGTTGGTGCCGGTCGGGCCGGTGAACTGGACCCGGTAGGAGAGGCCGCGCGGGGCCAGCACGACCTCCTGGAAGCGCTCCAGGAAGCGGCGCTTGGCGCCGGTGTGCAGGTCCAGCCCGTGCACCGGGCCGTCCGCGAGCAGGTAGTCCACCAGCGCCTGACGGGCGTCGGCCGGGTTGTGACCGTAGTTCAGCGCGCCGGCGCCGGACAGGAAGTCCAGGTACTCGCGGCCGTCCTCGTCCCACATCCGGTGCCCGCTGGCCCGGGTGAAGACCGCCGGGAAGCGCCGGCAGTAGGTGCGGATCTCGGACTCCAGCTGCTCGAAGACCGCGGTGCCGGAGGAGGGGCCGGCGGGGAGGGTGGTCGTCATCGGGCGCTCCAGGGCTCGGTCGCGGAGATCCGCTCGGTCTCCTCGGGGGTCAGGACGGTGCGCGGCGACAGCGGGAAGCCGCCGTCCAGGGTGAGCCCGATCAGCTCGCGCAGGCGGTCCGCGATCAGGTCCGGGGTGTAGCGGGTCGGGGCCTCGGCGGCCTCGATCACCGCGGTCGGCGGGAAGAACCGGCCGCCGCGGGCCGGGCGGACCACCGCGTCCCAGACGTTGAGGCTCTGCCCGCCCCACTCGGCCCGGCCGCTGAACACCGAGTACAGCGGGATGCCGGCGGCGTCCGGGCGGCTCAGCGCCCGGTTGACGGGCTCGCTGACCATCTCGACGATCAGGCCGGCCGCGCCCGCGTCCCGCACCCGGCGGGCCTGGGCGAACATCCGCTCCGCGCCCTCGACGCTGTCGCCGTGCCGGCTCAGCTCGCCGCGCTGCGGGGTGTAGCCGAGGTGGCCGAGGGTGGTGGTGCCGGTCAGCGCGAGCGCCTCCAGGCAGTCCAGGTCGCCGTCGCCGGCCAGTTCGACCTTCACCGCGTCGGCGCCCGCCGCCCGGAACCGTTCGCCGGCGGCGAGGGCGGCCGCGGGGCTCGCGGTCGCGCCGTCCGGCAGGTCGGCCAGCAGGAAGGGCCGGCGGTCGGCCGGGAAGTGGGCGTCGATCGCCTCGCGCACCTCGGCGACCAGCCCGGTCAGGGTGGCCAGCGCCCACTCGCGCTCGGCGTCGTCGGCCAGCGCGGTGCTCGGGCGACCCAGGTGGGTCATGAAGTAGGAGTCGCCGACCATGACGCACTCCAGCGGGCAGTCGGCCAGTTCGGGCGCCTCCAGCGCCCGGGCCAGGCCCTCCACCTCGTAGCCCCGGTAGGCGTTGACCTTGAGGCCGACGCGCGACGGCGCGTCGTAGCGGCGCAGGAACGGAGCCAGGCCGGAATGCTCCAGGACCACCGTGTCAGTGCTCATCGATGCCCTCCCGGTAGATCTTGTTGATGCGGTCGATCGCCTCCGCCACCAGCGGCGGCGGCGCGGCGGTGAAGCAGAGCCGGGCCCAGTCGGCGCAGTGGGCGCCGAACACCCGGCCGGGGGCCAGCCCCACGCCCAGTTCGGCGCAGCGGCGGACGAAGCGTTCGCCGTCGCCGTACGCGGCCAGGTCGAGGAAGGTGTACAGCCCGCCGGAGACGGCGGTGTGCGGGACCTCCAGCTTGGAGTCCGCGAGCCACCAGGCCGCGGCGGCCCGGTCGCGGCGGCGGGTGAGCTCCTCGGCCGGGGTGCGCAGCGCCTCGTACGCGGCGAACTGGGCCGCGGTGGAGACCGAGTAGAGCGAGTGCAGGGACCACTTGGTGAGCGGCTCGGCCAGGCCGGGCGGCGAGACCAGGAAGCCCACCCGGGCGCCCGGCATCGCGTAGGTCTTGCTGCAGCTGTACACCGAGAAGGTGCGTTCGGCGGCCCGCCCGACGGTGGCCGGGTCGACGAAGCCGGTCCGGGTGAAGTCGTAGTTCTCGTAGGCGTTGTCGGCGATCAGCCACAGGTCGTGCCGCTCGGCCAGCTCGGTGAGCGCCGCCAGCTGGGCGTCGCTGAGCCGGTAGCCGGTCGGGTTGTTGGGGTTGTTGAAGTAGATCGCCCGGGTGCGGGCGGTCACCGCCCGCTCGATCACCGACAGGAAGTCGAAGTCGGCGTCGGCGCTGAGCTCCAGGAAGACCGGCACCTCGCGCGGCACCCCGCCGGCCGCCCACACCAGTCCGGTGGCGAACAGCCACTGCGGGGACAGCACCAGCACCTCGTCGCCCTGGCCGAGGATCGCGTGCAGCACCACCGAGATGGCGTGGGTGCCGCCGTTGCCGACCAGCACCTGCGCGGGCTCGACCGGGGCGCCGCGGCGGGCCGCCAGGTGCTCGGCGAAGGCCTCGCGCAGCTGTCGGACGCCGCCGGGCGGGGCGTGCTGGTGGGCGGCGGTGGCGAACTCCTCGGCGTTCCACGGCCGGGGGCGGGCGCAGGGCTCGAAGACCGTCTTGCCCTGGTGCAGGCCGATCGGGGCCAGGTCGCCGCTGCGGCTGAGCAGTTCCTCCACCTGGACCAGGGGCGAGGGCGGTATCTCTCTGAGGTCTCGTGCCAGTGACGGCATGCTCGGGTGCTCCTCGGGTTCTCGGATGACGTGCGAGCTGTTCAGGCGTGCTCGGTACGGGCGGCGGCGCCGTGGGCGGGGCGGTCCAGGCCGAGGTTCTCGCGCAGCGTGGTGCCCTCGTACTCGGTGCGGAACAGGCCGCGGCGCTGCAGTTCGGGGACGACGAGGTCGGCGAAGTCCGTCAGGCCGTCCGGCAGCACCGGCGGCATCACGTTGTAGCCGTCGGCGGCGCCGCCGGTGAACCACTCCTCCATCGCGTCCGCGATCTCCTCCGGGGTGCCGATCAGCACCCGGTGGCCGCGGCCGCCGGAGACGGACTGGTAGAGCTGCTTGATGGTCAGCCCCTCGCGCCGCGCCTTGTCGTAGACCAGCCGCTGCCGGCTGGTGCTGCCCTGGGTCTCGGGCAGTTCGGGCAGCGGGCCGTCCACCGGGCTGCCGGAGACGTCGACGTCGCCGAGCAACTGGGTGAGCAGGCCGAACCCGACCACCGGGTCGACGAGTTCCTGCAGGACGGCGTACTTGTCCTCGGCCTCGGCACGGGTGCGGCCGACCACCGGGAACAGCCCCGGCATGATCTTCACCTGCTCCGGGTCGCGCCCGTGCGCCCGGACCTGCTCGCCCATCGCCCGGTAGAAGGCCTGCCCCTCCTCCAGGGTCTGGCTGGCGGTGAAGATCACCTCGGCCCACCGGGCCGCGAAGTCCTGGCCGTCGGCGGAGGCGCCGGCCTGGATCAGCACCGGGTAGCCCTGCGGCGGGCGGGCCACGTTGAGCGGGCCGGCGACCGAGAAGTGCTCGCCCTTGTGGCCGAGCACGTGCAGCTTCTCGGGCCGGAAGAACTGCCCGCCGTCCTTGTCGTAGACGAAGGCGTCGTCCTCCCAGCTGTCCCACAGCCCGGTGACCACCTCCATGAACTCGCGGGCCCGGTGGTAGCGGGCGCCGTGGTCCGGCTGGGAGTCCCGGTTGAAGTTGCGGGCCTCGGCGTCGGTCACCGAGGTGACGATGTTCCAGGCCGCCCGGCCCGCGCTCAGGTGGTCGATCGAGGCGAACTTGCGGGCCAGGTGGAACGGCTCGTTGTAGGTGGTCGAGGCGGTCGCGGCCAGGCCGATCCGCTCGGTGTGCACCGAGAGCGCGGACAGCAGGGTGATCGGGTCGAACTGCAGGAACCGGCCCCAGCGGCTGAGTTCGTCGGCGTCCTGGTACGGCGTGCGGATGCCGACGCCGTCCGCGACGAAGAACATGTCGAACTTGGCCCGCTCGGCCGTGCGCACCAGGTCCCGGTAGTGGCCGAAGTCCAGGCCGCCGTCGGCCCGCGCCGCCGGGTGCCGCCAGGAGGCGACGTGGTACCCGGGGACGAGCATGAACGCCCCCAGCTTCATCATCCGGCGTGTCCCGCCCATGACCTTTTCCTCCCTGTCCGTTGACGATCGGTCCCGACCCCTCGGGTCGCTCACCGGCCGGGGGCGAGCTCCGGCCCGGTCACGCCCCAGTGGGTGTCGTCGGTGACCGGCACCGGTGCGCCCCAGTGGGTGTCGGCCGAGGAGCGCGCCATGCCCCAGTGGGTGTCGTCGCCCGACTCGCCGCCCGCGCCGGCGGCCGACAGGACCACCCCGACCGCCATCGCGCCGGCCGCCAGGCCGAGCACGGTGCGGATCATGATCCGGGTCTTCGTCATTGCGCTCTCCCCCATGTGCTGTTCGCTGTGCCGTTGTGCCGTAGTGCGTCCCTCGTCCGGCCCGGGGTGTGGTCCCGGTCCGGTTCCGCCGGGCGGCCCCGGCTGGGACCAGTCCAGACCGGTGCGCTTTCCAACCACCTTTCACGGGGCTCCGCGGCGGCCCGAGCGTCGATAGGCGATCAGAAGGAGTCGAGAAGGGGGTTGCGCTCAGGGGCGCTTCCGCGCGCGGGAACGCCGAAGGGCCGCCCCCGCCGGATGGCGGAGGCGGCCCTCGGGTACGGGCGGCCGGGTGTCAGGCCTTGACGCGCAGGACGAACTTGCCGGTGGAGTCGCGGGCCTCGAGGATCTCGTGCGCCTTGACGGCCTCCTCCAGGGCGAGTTCGGTGGTCTCGATCCGGACGGCGCCGGTGGCGAGCTGGCGGGCGGCCTCCACCAGGTGGCCGTGGACCAGGTCGGGCTGCTGGTCGGCGAGGCCGCCGATGTTGTAGCCGGCCACCGTCTTGGCGGTGTACCACATCTGGTTGGCCTCGTAGGTGTGGTCCTGCTGCGAGGCGTTGCCGAAGACCACGTGGCGGCCGAGCGGGGCCAGCAGGTCCAGGGCCTTGGCGCGCAGCGGGCCGCCGATGGAGTCCAGCAGGATGTCGACGCCGCGGCCGCCGGTCACCTCGGCGAGGCGCTCCTCCAGCTCGTCGTAGGTGAACACCTCGTCGTAGCCGAACTTCTCCTTGGCGAACGCGGCCTTGTCCGCGCTGCTCACCGCGCCGTAGACGGCGCCGGCGCCCAGGTTGCGGGCGATCTGCGCGGCGCCGCTGCCCACGCCGCCGGCACCGGCCAGCACCAGGACGCTCTCGCCCTCGCGGACCCGGGCCACGTCGTGCAGGATCGCCCAGGAGACCGGCAGGTTGCAGGGGAAGGCGGCCGCGACCGGGCCGGGGATGGCGTCCAGCTCGCCGTCGAGGGCGACGGTCAGCCGCTCACGGGCCACCGCGACCTCGGCGTAGCCGCCGCCGGCCAGGGTGAGCGCGGCGACCCGCTGGCCGGGGCGCAGGTTGGTGACGCCCTCGCCGACGGCGCGGACGGTCCCGGTGACCTCCAGGCCGGGGACGTGCGGGGTACCGGGCTGGAACTGGCCGCGGCGGAACATCACCTCGGCGAAGTTGACGCCCGCGTACTCCACGTCGATCGACACCTCGCCCGCACCGGGCTCGGGGATCTCCACGTCGACGAGGGTCAGGACCTCGGGGCCGCCGTAGCTGTCGAAACGAATGGCGCGCATGGGAATGCCTCCTGGCTGCTGTGCTGTCGAACTGCTGCTGCTACTGGTCTGCCGGCGCCGCGGCGAACCGCGTGGACCGCGGCGCACCGCGTGAACTGCCGGGTACTGCGTGAACTGCCTGGTGCTGCGGGGTACTTCGGTAGACCGGGCCGATCCGCTTCGAGCCGCTTCGCGCCCTTGCGGGTCGCGTCGAGCCGCCGAACAGCGGACCGGGTCGGTCGGGGGCGCCCGCCCGGGCCGGGGGGACCCGGGCGGGCGCGGGGGGTGGGATGGTCGGTCGGTCAGTGCTGTGCCGCGCCGTGGCCGAGGCCGGGCAGCCGGCTCCAGCCCCCGCGGTCGGCGTGCTCGGTCAGCACCGGGTCGTCGCCCACCACCGTGGGGTGGCCGACGAGTCGGAGCAGGTCGAGGTCGGAGGAGTGGTCGCCGTAGGCGTGGCACTCCTGCGGGTCGAAGCCGCCCCGGTCGAGCAGCTCGCGGGCGGCGACGGCCTTGGCCGCGCCGATCATCGGCTGCTCCAGTTCTCCGGTGAGGATCCCGTCGGCCACCAGTGGGCGGCTGCACAGGACGGTGTCGGCGTCGACGTACCGGGCGATCGGGTCCAGGCAGCCGGGGAAGGACCCGGAGACCAGGACGGTGTGGTGGCCCTGCTCGGTGTGCCGGCGGAAGGCGGCCAGGGCGGGGGCGTGGAAGAGCTCCCCCTCCCCGGTCCGCTCCTTGAACCACTGCTCGCCCTGCTCGGCGAGGTCGGCCTCCCGTACGCCGGTGAACAGCCGGTAGTACGCCCGGTTGACCTCCTCGCGCGGCACGCCGCCGTCCGCCAGCCGGCGGAGGGCGCCGTGGTCCCGCGCGTAGTCGGACTCCGGGCGGCCCTCGACCCGGTACCGGAAGGCCAGGAAGTCGAACATGCTCTTGACGTTGATCAAGGTCTCGTCGACGTCGAAGAAGGCCGCGGGGCCGGTCGGGCGGGTCACTGGGTGCTCCTGGTGTTCGTCATGGCGTCCGGGGTGCGTTCCGGGTGCGTCCGGGGTCCGGTCGGGATCCGGTCGGGTCGGTCAGCGCGAGCCGGCGGAGGCCAGCTCGCCGTCCCGCTCCTGCTCCTGCTCGGTACGGGCGAGGCGGACCTGCTCGACCGTGCGGGCCGCGCGCTTGCCCTCCTTCTGCGAGATCACGTCGCTCTCGAAGGCGGTGAACTCGACCCGGGAGAGCGAGGCGCGGGCGCCGCCCTGGTGGACGGCGATCTCGACGCCGAAGGACAGCCGCTCGGGGTTGTCGATGCTCGCGCTAAGGATCTCGTAGTCGACGGTGGCGTCCAGCGGGAACAGGAAGTTCTCGAAGTCCGTGTCGAAGCTCTTGATCACGTAGTAGTACTGCCGCTCCGGCCAGGCCGAGGCGTAGAACCGCTCGGTGACGGCCAGGAACATCTGCCGCGCCGCCTCGATGATGATCATGCCCTGGATGTGCTGGCCGGTGGTGTGGTCCAGGAGCAGTTCGTTGTCGTTGTCCAGTCTCAGGTCCGCCTGGTAGCGCAGCGCGTCGATCTGGCGCAGGCCGGCGATCAGGACGTTCTGCTCGCGGTGCTTGTGCGCCTCGTCCCGGCAGGCCAGGCTCGGCTGCAGCTCGGGCACCGAGATGCGCTCGGCCGCACCGTAGCGGGCGATCTCACGAGCCACCCAGTCCCACTCGTAGGAGCTCATGCCCTGGCCGTTGATCAGCGTCAGACGGAGCTCGGGGTCACTGTAGCGCCCCGCCCGCAGCTCCTTGACGAACCCACCCGCGGTGGCCACTCCGTCGTTCGCGGCCAGTGCGCCGAAGCGGTCGCCGACCAGGTACAGAACATCGGTTCGATGCGTCATGTCAATGCCCCCATCACATGAAGTGCGCGTGGCGCGCGTCTCTGAACAGGCAAAAGGCTTGAATTACAGCCCTCTCCCGCCTTCCTGACGGGAGGCCAGCTGCCAGGACAGTATCAGCATTCGTAGACAGCTTACGACCCTGTCTCATATCAAGACTTCACCAAGAATCCCGATCCCGGACGACCGACCGTCTTGACGCCCGCCGCGGCGAACCTATAGCGTCCTCTGCCATGAGTAAGAACCCTGATACCGAACAGGGTTCTTGCTGCTAATCGAACTCATCGACACCATCGACATCATCGGAGTCCTCGACCCATGAAGAGCTACCCACGCACCACGCTCGCAGCGGTGTGCATCGCCGGCGGGCTGCTCCCCGCCTCGCTCACCGGCGCCTCGGTGGCCCTGCCGAAGATCGCCACCGATCTGGGCGCGGGCCTCGGACCGCTCCAGTGGGTGGTCAACGGCTACAACCTGACCTTCGCCAGCTTCATGCTCGCCTGCGGCGCCATCGCCGACCTGGTCGGCCGCCGCAGAATGCTGGGCATCGGCATCACGCTCTTCGGCCTCTGCTCCCTGGTCAGCGGCCTGAGCAGCAACATCTACCTGCTGGACGGCGCCCGCCTGCTGGCCGGCGCGGCCGCCGCCGCGGTGCTCACCGCCGGCAGCGCGGTGCTCGCCACCACCTTCTCCGGCCCGGCCCAGGCCAAGGCCTTCGGCGTCCTCGGCTCCTCCTTCGGCGTCGGACTCGCCCTCGGCCCCTCCACCTCCGGCCTGCTGGTCTCCTCCTTCGGCTGGCGGTCGGTCTTCCTGCTGCACGCGGCGATCGACCTGGCGCTGCTGCTGGCCCTGCCGCGGATCACCGAGTCCCGTGACCCGGGCGCCCGCGGCGTCGACTGGGGCGGCACCGTCACCTTCACCACCAGCCTCGCGCTGGTCACCCTCGCCATGGTCGAGGGCCCCCAGCAGGGCTGGACCAGCCCCGTCGTGCTCGGCCTGCTGGCCGGCTTCGTGCTGCTGCTCGCGCTCTTCGTGGTCGTCGAACTGCGCCAGGAGCGCCCGATGTTCGACATGACCCTGTTCACCCAGGGCCGCTTCGTCGCGATCTGCTTCGTCCCCGTCGCGCTCGCCTTCGGCTTCGTCTGCCTGCTGGTCTTCCTGCCCTCCTACTTCATGGGCGCCAACCGGTTCAGCAGCTCCGAGGCCGGTGCCGTGATGCTGCTGCTCACCGCCCCCGTGCTGGTCTTCCCGATCATCGCCGGTCGCCTCGCCCAGAAGATCTCGGTCCGCACCCTGCTGGCCGTCAGCCTGCTGCTGGTCGCCGGCGGCGCCGCCTGGCTCACCACCATCCACCCGGGCATCGGCGTGGCGGGCCTGATCGGCCCGTTCCTGATCATCGGTACCGGCGTCGGCATCTCCTTCGGCCTGCTGGACGGCGCCGCGATCGGCTCCGTCCCGCCGGAGCGGGCCGGTATGGCCGCGGGCATGTTCAACACCATGCGCCTGGCCAGCGAGGCGATCGCCATCGCCGGTATGGGCTCCGTCCTGGTCAGCCTGGTCAGCTCCAACGTCTCCACGAACCTCGACTCCTACGGCAGCGGCTTCACCGGCAACCCGGACGGCCTCGCCGCCAAGGTCGCCCAGGGCAACCTGGCCGACCCGGAGTCCGGCGTCGCCGAGGCCGGCCGCCAGGCCTTCCACACCTTCCTCGCCGACGGCTACACCGACGCGCTGCGCACCGTGCTGTGGATCCTGGCCGGCGTGGCCGCGCTCAGCGCTCCGCTGATCGCCGTGATGCTCCGTGACCGCAAGGCCGCCGCGGCCGCGGTGACCGCCCCGGAGGCCGACCAGGCCCCCGAGCCGGTCGGCGCCGGGCGCTGACGCCCGCCGCGACGGAACTGACCGCCAGACCCGAGCGACCGGTCCGGGAGGGGCGCGGTGAACCCGCCGCCCCGCCCGGACCGCTCCGCCTCCGCACCTCCCGTACCTCCCGCACCCGCTGGACCCCCTGCACCCCCGCTCCCGAACCACCGCGAAGGAAGAGATCATGCACAGCCGCCACCTCGGCCCCACCGGCCTCGACGTCGGAGCCATCGGCCTCGGCTGCATGGGGATGACCGACTTCTACACCACCGGCGGCTATGACGAGGCCGCCTCGGTCGAGGTCGTCCACCACGCCCTCGACCAGGGCATGACCCTGATCGACACCGCGGACGTCTACGGCCCCTTCACCAACGAGGAGCTGCTCGGCCGGGCGCTGGCCGGCCGTCGCGAGCAGGCCGTGCTGGCCACCAAGGTCGGGCTGGTCCAGGAGCCGGACCGGCCGATGTACCGCAACGGCCGCCCCGAGCACATCCACGCCTCGATCCGCGCCTCGCTCAAGCGCCTCGGCACCGACCACGTCGACCTGTACTACCTGCACCGGGTGGACCCGGACGTCCCGCTGGCCGAGTCCTGGGGCGCGATGGCCGAGCTGGTCGAGGCCGGCCTGGTCCGCGGCATCGGCCTCTCCGAGGTCGGCGTCGAGGAGCTGGCGGCCGCGCAGGCCGTCCACCCGGTCGCCGCCGTGCAGACCGAACTGTCGCTGTGGAGCCGGGAGGTGCTCGCCGACGTGCTGCCCTGGTGCGAGGCCAACGGCGCCGCCTTCGTCCCGTACTCCCCGCTCGGCCGCGGCTTCCTCACCGGCGGCTACACCAGCCCGGACGCCTTCGCGCCGGACGACTACCGCACCGCCAACCCGCGCTTCGCCCGGGAGGCCTTCGCCGCCAACCTCGCCATCGTCGAGACCCTGCGACGGGTCGCCGAGCGGCACGGCGCCACCCCGGGGCAGGTCGCCCTCGCCTGGACCCTCGCCCAGGGCGAGCAGGTCGTCCCGATCCCCGGCACCAAGCGGCTCGGCCACCTCGCCGAGAACGCCGGCGCGGCCGACCTGCGGCTGTCCGACGCCGACCTGACCGAGCTGGACTCCGCGCCGGCCCCGGTCGGCTCGCGGTACTGACGCCCGGTCACCCACCGTTTGCCCCAACCGTCTTCACCACCCCCGCCCCCACGCCCCCCGCGAATCCGCACCAACCACAAGGAGAGACTTCATGGCACAGCAGCGCACCCTGGGCGCCGAGGGACCGGCCGTCGGCCCGATCGGCCTCGGCTGCATGGGGATGAACTGGGTGTACACCTCCCAGCTGCAGAGCACCGAGGAGTCGATCGGCGCCATCCGGCACGCCGTCGACCTCGGCATCACCCTGCTCGACACCGCGGACCTCTACGGCCCCTTCACCAACGAGGAGTTGCTCGGCGAGGCGCTCCGCGGCGGGCTGCGCGAGCAGGTGGTGCTCGCCACCAAGGGCGGCCTCAAGGCCGGCCCGGAGTCCCACCTCGGCTCGGTGCAGGTGTCCGCCGACGGCCGGCCGGAGCACCTGCGCGCCGCGGTCGAGGGCTCGCTGCGCCGGCTGGGCACCGACCGGATCGACGTCTACTACCTGCACCGGGTCGACCCGAGGGTCCCGCTGGTGGAGAGCTGGGGCGCCCTGGCCGAGCTCCAGCAGGCGGGCAAGATCGTGCAGTTGGGCCTGTGCGAGGTGTCCGCCACCCAGTTGGACGCGGCGCACGCGATCGCCCCGGTCGGCGCCGTGCAGTCCGAACTGTCGGTGTGGAGCCGGGACCCGCTGGCCGAGGTGCTGCCCTGGTGCAAGGCCAACGGGGCCGCCTTCGTCCCGTTCTCCCCGCTCGGCCGGGGCTTCCTGGCCGGCCGCTTCGACGGCGAGAACGCGCCGGACCAGGACGACTTCCGGGCCCGGCTGCCGCGCTTCCAGGAGGAGGCGCGGGCGCAGAACCAGCGGATCTCGGACGGCATCCAGGAGGTCGCCGCCCGGCACGGCGCCACCCCCGCCCAGGTCGCGCTGGCCTGGACGCTGGCCCAGGGCGAGCACGTCGTGCCGATCCCGGGCAGCACCCGCCGGCTCCACATCGAGCAGAACGCCGCGGCCGCCGAGGTCCTGCTGAGCGCCGACGATCTCTCCGTGCTGGACTCCCTCCCGGCCCCCGTCGGAACCCGCTACTGACGTGCGCCACAAACGAGTTCGTTCTCCGAGTTGTAACTCAGGGCTCTACGAAGTATTAAGGTTCTGAGTAGCACTTCAGGTTCCGACCACAGAGGAGGCCCCGTGGCTCCCCCCGACCAGGACGTCCCCTCCCGAAGGCTGGGACACCTCCTCAAACAGTGTGAGCAGACCATGATGGCCGCACGCGGCCGGGCGCTGCGGACGGTCGGCCTGACCGTGCCGCAGTACCTCACCCTCCGGGTGCTGGCCGAGCACCCGGACGCGTCCGGGGCGCAGCTGGCCCGGCACTGCCTGGTCACGCCGCAGACCATGGCCACCCGGCTCGTCTCGCTGGAGGGGCGCGGGCTGGTCCGCCGGCAGGTCTCCTCGGTCCACTCGCACGTCTTCACCGCGCGGCTGACCGAGGAGGGGCGGGCCCTGACCGTCCGGGGCGAGGCGGCCGAGCACACGGCCGAGCAGCAACTGGTCAGCTCGTTCCTGGCGGAGGAGGTGGTGGCTTTCCGCTCACTGTTGCGGCGCGCCGTGGCAGCGGTGTCCGCACCGGAGGCCGACCCGTCGGCGCGGATCAGTTCGTACGTAGCGACTGATCAGCCCACTGATGTACCTTAAAGTCCGAATAATCCGCCGTGGGGGGCAGCCAGGGATGCGATCACTGTGACCGATAACAGCTCCAACCAGCCGAACTCAGCTCCGCTCGATTTCCACGACCGCCTGGGCCATGCCATCAAGCGGGCCGAGCAGGCGCTGATCGGCGAGAAGACGCGCGCGCTGCGCACCGTCGACCTGACGGTTCCGCAGTACGTGACCCTGCTCGTGCTCCAACAGTCCTCCGGGATGTCCGGGGCACAGCTGGCCCGGGAGTGCATGGTCACGCCGCAGACCATGACCACGATCCTGACCAACCTGGAGCACAAGGGCCTCATCACCCGTGAGACGTCGAGCGTGCACCAGAAGGTGCTGGTGGCCAAGCTCACCCGCTCCGGCCGCACCTTGGCGAAGAAGGCCGACACCTTGGCCCGGGGGGTCGAGAAGCGACTCACCGACGCCTTCGACGACTCCGAGCAGGCCCAGCTGCGCGAGTTGTTGGAACGCTCCGCGGCGGCTCTGCGCAAGACCGACTGAGCCGCACCGCGGCAGCACCGCGAGGCAGGGCGGAAGGCCGCCCCCTGGACGCCCGATCACCACCCGGGGCGCCGAGGGGGCGGCCTTTCCCTTTTCCGGGGCCGGGCACCCATGCTTCGGATACAGCCTATGGTTCACCTACTCATTAACATTGCGATACTGGACAAGGCATTGACCTAAGTCAGGCCTCTGATACTGTATCGATCATGCAGACAGCGCAGCAGCACGCGACGTCCATCGGCATCCTCGGCACCGGGTCGCACCTGCCCGCGAACGCCGTCGACAACACCCTGGTCGGCTCCCGGGCCGGCGTGACCGCCGAGTGGATCCACCGCAAGACCGGCATCAGCGAGCGGCGCTACGCCGCCGATGGCGAGGCCACCTCCGACCTCGCCGCGCACGCCGCCCGGGCCGCCCTCGCCGACGCCGGGATCCGCCCCGGCCAGCTCGACCACATCGTGGTGGCCACCTCCACGCCCGACCACCCGCAGCCCGCCACGGCCGCCATCGTGCAGGACCTGATCGGCGCCGAGCAGGCCGCGGCCTTCGACCTGAACTCGGTCTGCAGCGGCTTCGCCTTCGCCCTGCACACCGCCCACCGCCTGATCGCCGACGGCGGCCACGCCCTGGTGATCGGCGCCGACGTCTACTCCCGGATCATCGACCCCACCGACCGCCGCACCGCCGTCCTGTTCGGCGACGGCGCCGGCGCCGTCGTGCTCGGCCCCGTCCCGGCCGGCTACGGCATCGAGAGCTCCCTGCTGGAGACCTTCGGGCAGTACCACCGCACCATCCGGGTCCCGGCCGGCGGCAGCCGCAGACCCGCCTCGCCCGAGAGCCTGGCCGAAGGCGCCCACTGGTTCGCCATGAACGGCCGCGAGGTCCGCGAGTTCGTCACCGAGCGGCTGCCGTTCACGGTCAAGGAACTGCTCCACCGGGCCGACCGCACCGGCGCCGAGGTCGACCACTTCGTGCCGCACCAGGCCAACGGCCAGATGCTGGCCGAGATCCTGCCCTCGCTCGGCCTGGACCGCGCCCGCACCCACCTCACCGTCGCCGAGTACGGCAACACCGGCGCCGCCTCCGTCCCGATCACCCTCGACGCCGCGAACCGCGCCGGCGCCCTGCGCGACGGCGAACTGGTGCTGCTCTCCGGCTTCGGCGGCGGCATGTCGATCGGCAGCAGCCTGCTGCGCTGGCACGCCGCCGCGTAGCCCAGGCGCCCCACCGGGGCACACCCCACCCCTGACGACGACGGGAACCCGCACCGCAACCGGCCGGCACCCGCCCGACACCCGTACGAGAGAAGAGACGTGACCAGCAGCGCCGACCCCACCGCCCCCCGTCCCACCGGCAGACGGCCCGTACTGATCGTCGGCGCCGGCCCGGTCGGACTCACCTCCGCGGCCGAACTGCTGCGCCGCGGCGTCGACATCCACCTGGTCGACCGCGCCCCGGCGCCCTCCCCGCTCACCAAGGCCCTGCTGGTCTGGCCGCGCACCCTGGAGGTGCTGCGCCGGCTCGCCGACCCGGCCGGCACCGCCGCCCGCAGCCTGCCGGTCGACGCCTTCCACTACTACTCCGAGGGCCGCCCGATCGCCACGCTCGACCTGACCGGTCGCGCCCAGCCGGTGATCCTCCCGCAGCCCGAGATCGAGGACCTGCTCGGCGCCGCCGTCACCCGGCTCGGCGGCGAGGTCGAACGCGGCACCTCGCTCACCGCGCTGGAGCAGCACCCCGACCACGTGGTCGCCGTGCTGCGCGGCGCCGACGGCACCGAGCGGAGCGCCGAGTACGCGTACGTCCTCGGCTGCGACGGGGCCGGCAGCACCGTCCGGGAGCTGCTCGGCCTCAGCTTCGAGGGCCTCACCTACCCCAACACCTTCATGCTGGTCGACGCCTACGTGGACGGCCCGCTCAAGCACGACGCCGCCCACTACTTCTGCTCCTCGCGCGGCGTGCTGGTGATCATCGGCCTGCCCGGCGGCCGCTCCCGGGTCTTCACCTCGCTCCCGCCCGGCCTCGCCCCCGAGGACGCCACCCTGGAACTGATGCAGCAGGTCGTGGACGAGCGCGGCCCGGGCGGCCTCACCCTCCGCGACTCCGCCTGGACCAGCACCTTCGCGGTGCACGCCCGGCACGCCGAGCGCTACCGCGAGGGCCGGGTGTTCCTGGTCGGCGACGCCGCGCACATCCACAGCCCGGCCGGCGGCCAGGGCCTCAACACCGGTGTCACCGACGCCCAGAACCTCGCCTGGAAGCTCGCCCTGGTCTGGCGCGGCGAGGCCGGCGCCCCGCTGCTCGACAGCTACCACACCGAGCGCACCCAGGTCGCCCGCGCCGTCGTCCGCCAGGCCGACCTGCAGACCCGCGCCTGGCTGCTGCGCAAGCCCGCCCAGGTCACCGCCCGCGACCGGGCCGCCTCGGCCGCCTCCCGGTTCGGCCTGTTCGACCTCGACTACATCCCCTGGCTGGCCGGCCTGCGCACCGTCTACGGCGAGGGCCGGGAGACCAGGCTGCGCAGCTGGAAGCTCTGGGGCCACCGCTTCGTGCCCGGGGCGCTCACCCCCGACCGGCAGGTCTGGGACCGCCGGCTCGGCCGCCGGCTGTCGCTGCGCGAGGCCGTCTCCGACCTCCAGCACACCCTGCTGGTCGAACTGCCCGGCACCGCCCTGCCGCCGCGGGTCGCCCGCGCCCTGGCGGAGGCCGAGAAGCGCCACCCCGGGCTGCTGGACGTCCGGGTGCTGGACGCCACCGGCACCCTGCACGACGGCGCGCCGGCCGAGCCGGGCCCGGGCACCCGGCCGCACGGCTCCGGGCGCGGCTCCGGTCGTCCGGCCGGACGCGGCTCCGGGCGCGGCTCCGTGGTGCTGGTCCGCCCCGACCAGCACGTCCACACCCGGCTCCCGCTGCACGAGGCGCACCGGATCACCGCCCTGCTGGACGAGGCCCTGCACCACCCCGCCCGCTGACCCCGCCCGCCGACCCTCCCCTAAGGACCGCCCCGATGCGCTTCGACCCACCGCCCCGGATCGCCGCCGTGGTCGACTGGCTCCCCCCGACCACGGACACCGCGGCGGCGGCCGTCGCCGGAGGCCGGGTCACCGCCGAGAACGCCGCCAAGGACGGCTACCTCGAACTGCCCGTCAGCGACGGCCCGTCGGGCCCCGAGATGGCCGTCCTCGCCGCCGCCAAGGCGATCGGCGAGGCCGGCTGCCCGCCCGAGTCCATCGGCCTGGTCGTCCACGCCTGGATCTACCACCAGGGGCACGACTTCTGGTCCCCCGCCCACTACGTCGCCCAACACGCGGGCGCCGTACGGGCGGTGCCGCTCGGCGTCCAGCAGATGTGCAACGGCGGGGCCACCGCCGTCGAGCTGGCGGCCGTCCGGCTGGCCGCCGACCCGGCCCTGGAGCGGGCCCTGGTCACCACCGGCGACCGCTTCGCCGCCCCCGGCTTCGACCGCTGGCAGGGCGACTACGGGGTCGCGTACGGGGACGGCGCGACCGCGCTCGTGCTGGACCGCGAGCGCGGCCCGTACCGGCTGCTCGCCGCGCACACCGCCGCCGCCCCCGACCTGGAGTCCATGCACCGCGGCCACGACGCCTTCTCCGCCGCACCCCGCGCCAACGGCGAGACCCTCGACATCCGGCGCACCAAGAAGGCCTTCCTGGGCGACGGCCTCGGCCCGCACTTCGCCGCCACCGCGGGCGAGGGCGTGGCCCGGGCCGTCCGCGGCGCCCTCGCCGACGCCGGCCTCGCCCCGGACGACCCCCGGCTCAGCCACCTGCTGCTTCCCCGGCTCGGCCGCACCGTCCTGGAGACCGCCTACCTCCCGGCCGTCGACCGCCTCGGGCTGACCGGCGTCGAGGTGCTCGACCTGGGCACCCGCACCGGCCACCTGGGCGCGGGCGACGCCGCCGCCGGCCTGGCCCACCTGCACGCCCGCGGCTTGCTCGAACCCGGCCGGATCGCCATCCTGCTGAGCGCCGGTGCCGGCTTCACCTGGACCGCCCTGCTCGTCGCCGCCGAGTGAGCGACCGGCCGCCACCCGTCACCGACTGAACTGACCACCGAGGAACCCCGATGCCCGACACCCCCGCCCTCACCCCCGGCACCGTCCTGGTGCTGGTCGACCTCCAGCAGTGGATCGTCCGCCGCCCGGTCGCCCCGCTCAGCGGCCCGGAGGTGGTCCGCTCCGCCGCCCGGCTCAAGGCCGCCTTCGAGGCCGCCGGCCGGCCCGTCGTCCTGGTCCGCTACGCCCGGATGGACGGCAGCGACGGCGGACCCGACTCCGCCTTCAACCGCTTCGCCCCCGAGGTCGCCGCCCGCCCCGGCAATGAGGTCGTCACCAAGTACGGCATCGACGCCTTCGCCGGCACCGACCTCGCCGACCGGCTCAACCGCCTCGGCGCCACCGACCTGGTCGTCGCGGGCATCGCCACCGAGTACGGCGTCGGCGAGACCGTCCGCACCGCCGTCAACCTCGGCTACCCCACCACCGTCGTCGAGGACGCCGTCGCCGCCCTCTCCCCCCAGGGCCACACCGCCGCCATCGACGCCTTCCACCGCATGGGCGTCACCGTCACCCGCACCGACTCCCTGCTCACCCCCGCGGCCTAACCCGCCAGCGCGTCGCCGCCGAGCCCCCGCCCGGGGGCCGCAGCGGTGCGCGGGCGGTATCCTGCCGCCGTTGATCAGTTCGTCCAAGCGCTCGGCCGGGTTTCCCGGCCGAGCGCTTCTGCGTCGGCGCCCTCGTTCGGCGGCCGTCGTTCGGCGACGACGATGGCCGCCGTCCGGGGACGGCGGCCATGAGTGCCTCGGTTGCTCCGTGAATCCTCCACCCGCGCTCCGGGCCGGATCGCACCCCGGACCCCCGGTTCGCAGTTGTCCGGATGTGGTCGACGCCGGCCGACCACCCGGTCAGAGATGGGGCGAGGAGGGGTCGCCGCCGAGGCGCAGCTCGCCGACGGCGTCGAGGATGCGTTCGGCGGAGGCGACGTGCCGGCCGGCCGTGACGACGTCGCGCAGGCAGCGGTCGAGCGGGGTGCGCTCGGTGTAGACGGCCGCCGCGCCGACCAGGTCGTAGAGGTGCTGGACGGCCTCCCGGCAGGCGCGGTGGGCGTACTGGCGGGCGAGGGCGGCGGTGCCGCGTTCGGGGGCGCGGCCCGCGGCCTGGGCGGCCCAGGCCCGGTCCAGGGTGGTGTAGACGTAGGCGTCGGCGGCGCCGATCAGGGCCTCGGCGTGGGCGAGTTCGGCCGGGGCGGAGGGCCTGGGCAGGGCCGGGCCGCGGGCGGTGAGCAGCTCCCGGGCGCAGCTCAGCGCGGAGCGGGCGATGCCCAGCGGGACGCCGGCCATCTTGAGGGCGAGGTTGTCGGCGCGCAGGTGGAGCGGCTGCGGGGCGCCGGCCGCCGGGGGTGTGAAGGTGTGCCGGTCCGGGACGAACAGGTCGGTGACCTCGAAGTCGTGGGAGCCGGTGCCGCGCAGCCCGGTGGTGTGCCAGGTGTCGAGCACCCGGACGTCGGCGGCGTTCAGGACGGCGACCCGCGGGGCGCCGTCGGGCGTCAGGAAGCCGGCCAATACCCGGTCGGCGTGGGTGATCCCGCTGGCGGACGGCCACCGGCCGGAGAGCAGGTACCCGCCGTCGTGGGCGGCGGACCGGCCGAGCGGCGGCAGCACGGTGGCGGTGATCAGGTCCGGGTCCGGGAACAGCTCGGCGAACACCTCGGCGGGCAGCGAGACCACCGCGAGCGAGGCGTTCAGCGCGACGGCGGCGCACCAGCCGACCGAGGCGTCGCCCTCGGCCAACAGGTCGACGGCCCGGGTGAGTTGCGGCGCGGTCAGCTCGACCCCGCCCAGGGCGGGCGGGAGGGCGGCGCGCAGCAGGCCGGTGGCCCGGAGGCCGTCGAGCAGGTCGGCCGGGATCCGGCCCTGCCGCTCGACCTCCGGCGCGCGGGCCGGCAGGGTCGCGGCGTAGGCCCGGACCCGCTCCAGTACGTCGTCGGCGGTGAGCCCCGACTCGGGGGCCCGGGGCGGCAGTTCGACGACGGTCATCCGCTCGTCCTCCAAGCTCGGCCGGTCCGGCCGGTCCGTCGGCTTCGTCCGGTCCATCGGCTTCATCCGGTTCATCGGTTCCGTCCGGTTCATCCGGTGGCTGTCGGTCACAGGTCGTTCAGCGCCTTGTCGAGCTCGGCCGCCAGGGTCTGGAGGTGGGGCGGGCGCATGACGCTGTAGTGGTCGCCGGGCAGGTCGACGGCCTCGGCGCGGTCGCCGAGCAGGTCCAGCCACTGCCGGGTGGTGCCGGTGCCGGCCCCGTCCATGGCGCGCAGCAGCCTGACCCGGCCCCGGTACGGGGTGGGCCGGTGCTCGGCCAGGGCGCGGCTGAGGTGCAGGAAGCGGCCCGCGAGCCGGTCCAGGGTGGCGGGGTCGACGTCGTCCGGGAGGACGGCGGCCTGCCGGGCCCTGGTGAGCAGTTCCTCGGTCGGGGTGCGGTCGCCGGTGGGCTCGAAGGCCTCCGGGCCGGGGTGCCAGTCGCGTCCGGCCAGCCCGGCGAGGTCGCGGGCGAAGCGGGCCAGCAGGGCCGCGTCGGACTGCGGCCCGGCCGGGCCGGGCGGCTCCAACAGGTCGACGGCCGCGACCAGTTCGACGGTGGCGCCCCGGGCGGTGAGCAGCGCGGCGGCCTCCAGGGCGAGCACCCCGCCCATGGACCAGCCGCCGAGCCGGTACGGGCCGTTCGGGAAGCGCTCGGTGATCGCGTCCACGTAGTGGGCGGCCAGCTCGGCCACGCTGCGCGGCGCGGGGTCGGGGTCGGGGTACTGGAGGGCGTGCACCGGCTGCTCGGTGTCCAGCAGGGCGGCGAGCCCGGCGTAGCAGAGCACGTCGCCGCCGACCGGGTGGATCAGGAACAGCGGCGGCCGGCTGCCGGCGGCCCGGACGGGGACCAGCGCGGCCCGGGCCTCGTCGGCGGCCGGGCCGGGCCGCTCGCGCAGCACCTCGGCGAGCGCCGCGACGGTCGGGCGGGCGAGCAGGGTGGCGACGGGGAGCGAGCGCCCGGTCGCCCGGTGGATCCGGGCCATCATCCGCACCGCGAGCATCGAGTCGCCGCCGAGGTCGAAGAAGTCCTCGGTGACGCCGAGCTCCCGGGTGGCCGTGCTCGAGAAGAACTCGGCCCAGATCCCGGCGAGTTGACGTT
Source organism: Kitasatospora sp. NPDC028055 (assembly GCF_040637885.1). NCBI lineage: Bacteria > Bacillati > Actinomycetota > Actinomycetes > Kitasatosporales > Streptomycetaceae > Kitasatospora > Kitasatospora sp. NPDC028055. Next base: position 45,849 of record NZ_JBEZXE010000025.1, read on the forward strand.
CGACGGCGTCGCGCGGCGGGACGGTCCCGGCGGAGCGCGGGGCGGACTCCGGCGGCGCGGGCAGCCGGCGGCGGTCCACCTTGCCGTTGTCGGTCAGCGGCAGTTCGTCGAGCCGGACGATCCGGGCGGGCACCATGTAGCCGGGCAGTTCCCGGCCGAGTGCCGTGCGCAGTTCCTCCTCGAAGCCTTCGGAGTCCTCGGCCGGCGCGGTGTCGGCCACCACGTACCCGACCAGCCGTCGGGGCCCGCCCGGCTCGCCCTCGGCCACCGCGGCCGCGGCCCGGACGCCCGGGAGGCGCAGCAGCGCGGCCTCGACCTCGCCGAGCTCGATCCGGTGCCCCTGGATCTTCACCTGGAAGTCCGCGCGGCCCAGGAACTCGATCTCGCCGTCCGGCAGGTAGCGGCCGAGGTCGCCGGTGCGGTAGAGCCGCTCCCCGGTGACCGGGTGGTGGAGGAAGGCGGCGCGGGTCCTGGCCTCGTCGCCGAGGTAGCCGCGGGCCAGGCCGGTGCCGGCGATGTACAGGTCGCCGGGGACGAGGGTCGGGCGCGGCCGCAGCGCCTCGTCCAGCACGTGGAAGCGCTGGTTGCGCATCGGCCGGCCGTACGGGATGCTCGCCCGCTCCCGGTCCGTCCGCTCGACCGGGTGCTGGATCGACCAGATGGACGCCTCGGTCGCGCCGCCCAGGGCGTGGACGCGCGTGCCGGGCAGCAGCTCGGCGACGGCCTCGGGGAGGGTGACCGGGATCCAGTCGCCGCTCAGCAGCGCCAGGCGCAGCGGGGGCGTGCCGCCGACGGCCCGCAGGTGTTCGGTGAACATCTCCATCAGCGCGGGGACGCTGTTCCAGACCGTCACCCGGTGCCGTTCGGCCAGCTCCAGCCAGGCCGCGGGTTCACGCCGCGCGGCCTCGTCGGGCAGCACGACGGCGCCACCGGCGGCGAGCAGGCCGAAGACGTCGTAGACGGAGAGGTCGAAGTTGAGCGCGGACAGCGCGAGGACGCGGTCCTCGGCGGTCACGCCGTAGCGGTCGTTGACGTCCCGGATCGTGTTGACGGCGCCGGTGTGCTCGATCATCACGCCCTTGGGGACGCCGGTGGAGCCCGAGGTGAAGATGACGTACGCGAGGTCCTCGGGCCGGGCCGGGGAGGGCGGCAGCGGGAGGCCGTCGCCACTACCGTCGCCGACGCCGTCCGCCGACTCGGTGTCGACGTTCAACGAGCGTGTGCCGTCCGGCAGTTCGAGGGTGTCCGCGAGCGCCGAGCGGGTCAGCACCAGCCCGATGCCGGCGGTCTCGACGATCATCCGGAGCCGGCGGGCCGGCATCGCGGCGTCCACCGGCACATAGGCGGCCCCGGCCTTGAGGACGCCCAGCGCGGCGACCACCTGTTCCCAGCCCTTGTCCGTCACGATGCCCACCGGCACCCCCGGCCCCGCGCCGTGCGCGATCAGCCGGCGGGCGATCCGGTCGGAGCGGCGGTCCAGCTCGCCGTAGCTCAGCGTCCGGTCGGCGGTGATGACGGCGGGGGCGGTCGGCCGGGCCGCGGCCTGGCGCAGGAACCCGTCGTGCAGCAGTTCGGCCGGGACGGGGGCGTCGGTGGCGTTGACGGCCCGTCGCAGGGCCAGGTCGGCGGCGGGCACGGGCACGGCGGCCGGTCGGCGCCACGCCCCCTCGCCGCACAGCTCCCGGACCAGCTCCCGGTAGGCCTCCCACATGGCGTCGACCACGCCGTCGGGGAACACCTCCTCGACCACGTCCCAGTTCAGGACCAGTTCGCCGGCCTCCTCCAGGGCCTGGTGGTCGAGCCAGACCTGCGGGGTGCGGACGGAACTGGAGGCCAGTCGGCCGGAGCGGCCGAGCCCGGTCAGCGCCGTCAGGGCACCGCCGCCCTCGCCGGAGGCGTCCTGCGCCGAGAAGCCGATGGTGCTGGTGAACACCACGGGCATGCTCGCCAGTCCCGTCCCGCCCCGGGTGCGGTTGAGCTCGCGCAGCACCTCGACGCCGCTGACGTACCCGTGGTCGAGGTCGGTCAGCAGCTGGTGCTGGAGCCGCAGGGCGCCGGTGGCGAAGGACTCGGCGGGGGCGGCGTCGACCTCCAGCAGGGTGGTCGTGCTGAGGTTGCCGAGGACCCGGGCGACGTCCTCGTGCAGCGGCCGCCGGTGGAACGCCAGCAGGTTGAGCGTGAAGCGCGGCGACTCGCTCCAGGCGCCCACCACCTGCGCGTACGCGGCGCACAGGGCCGCCGAGGGCGAGACGCCCGCCGCGTCGGCGTTCGCCTGGAAGCGCTGCCACTCGGCCGGCTCGATCCGGGCCGTGCGGTGGGTGAACACCGGTCGGCGCGGTAGCGCCCCCGGGCGCAGCGGCAGCCGGGGCGCGGACGGCAGGGTGGCGAGGCGGGACTGCCAGTAGGCGAGCGAGTCCGCGCGCCGCTCGGCGTCCGTCCGGGCGGCGGCGAGCACGTAGTCGCGGTAGCTGACGCCGGGGGCGGGCGTCGCGGGGGCGCCGTCGCGGTAGGCCTGCGCCCACTCCCGGAACAGCACGCCGGAGCTGCGGCCGTCGACGATCAGCGCGTCGAAGGTGAGGTGCAGCCGGGTGGTGCGGTCGTCCAGCAGGCTCGCCCGGACGTCGAACAGCGGCCAGGCCTCGGTGTCGAAGACCCGGTCGCGCAGCTCCCGGTGGGTCTCGGCGAGGCGCTCCGCCCGCTCGGCCGCGTCGAGGGCCCGCAGGTCGACGGTGGCGATCCGGTACGCGGGGACCTCGGCGAGCACCCGCTGGTAGCCGTCCCGGGAGACCACCGCGCGGAGCATGTCGTGGCGGTCGATCAGCTGCCGCAGGGCGGCGGCGAGCCGGTCGAGGTCGGTGTCGGTGAGGTCGAGCTCGACCAGGAAGGAGGTGGCGACGTTGCCCAGCTCGAAGGCGTCGGTCCGGCCGACCAGGTAGGCCTGCTGGAGGTCGGTGAGCGGGAACGGTTCGTACCGGGCCGCCGGGTCGGCGACCAGCGCCGCACCGGGCCGCTCCGCCGGGGTGGTGGCGGCGGCGCCGCCGTACGAGGCCCGGACGCGCTGCGCGAGCTCGGCCACGCTCCGGCCGTCCAGCAGTTCGGGCAGCGGGAGGTCGACGCCGAGCCGCCGGGCCAGGGTCTGCCGGATGTCCATCGCGATCAGCGAGTCGGCGCCCAGGCTGCGCAGCGGCCGGTGCAGGTCCTCGCCGGTGACGGCCGCGCCGCGCGCCCGGCCGACGATGCCGACCACCAGCTCGGCGACGTCGACGCCCTGGTCCCCGGGCGCGGCCTCGCCGGGTGCGGTCTCCCCCGGTCCGGCTTCCCTCGGTACGGCCTCCCTCGGTACGGACCGCTCCGGGCGATCGGCACCGGGCACCGGCTCCAGCCGTACGCCCTCGGCCAGGGCCACCGGCGTGCCGTCGGCGCCGACCAGCCGCACCTGCGCGACCAGCGGCCCGCCACCGCCGTGCGCCGGCCTCCCCTCCGGCCGGGGGCTGCCGTTCCAGAGCCAGTAGCGCTCGCGCTGGAACGGGTAGCCGGGCAGCGGCACGGGCGGGCCGACCGGCTCGCCGTGCACCCGCGCCCAGTCGATCCGGGCACCCCGGACGTACAGCGCGCCGAGGCCGTCCAGCAGGGTGCGCCGGGCGTCCTCCCCCGCGCGCAGCGACGGCAGGAACCCGGCGTCCCCGGCCTCCGCCCGGGCCCGGTCGAGCAGCGGGGAGGCGGGGCCGAGCAGCACGAAGCCGCGGTGCCCCTCGCGCAGCAGCGCGGCGAGGCCCTCGGCGAACCGCCGGTCCGCGTCGGCGGCGGGGGCGGGGGCGGTCGCGCGCGCCGCCCGCAGCGCCTCCGCCGGGCTCTTGGCGCCGGTGCCCGCGACGCAGGCGGCCACCGCCTCGCCCTCGGCGCCGTGCCCGAGGACGGCGGCGGGCTGCACGCCCCAGGACCGCCACAGCTCGGCCAGCGCGTACTGGACGGCGAACGCCGAGGGCCAGGCGCCGGGCTCCTCCGCGCACCGCTCCAGGGCGCCCCGGAAGACCGGCTCGGTCGCGGCCAACTCGGCCGCCGCGTCGGCGAACTGCCCGTCCGGGCCGCCGGTGAACAGGAACACCGGCCCGCGGGCGCCCTCCGGGGTACGGGCCCCGCGGCGGACCCCGGCGGGCAGCGCCCCGTCCGGGCCGGTCCGGGCGAGCAGGCCGCGCAGCTCGGCGGTGGAGGAGGCGACGGCGGTGAGCCGGTGGGGGAAGTGCGCCCGTCCGAGGCCGGTGGTCCGGCAGAGCGCCGCGAGCGACCGGCCGGCGGGGTCGGCGTCGAGCAACTCGACGTAGCGAGCGGCGAGTTCGGCGAGGGCGACCGGGGTCTTCGCCGACAGGGTGAGCAGCTCCGGACGGTCCGGCGCGGTCCGCTCGCCCGCCGCGGGGGCGGCCGGGGCCTCCTCGATGATCACGTGGGCGTTGGTGCCGGTGATGCCCTGCGAGGACACCCCGGCCCGCCGGGGCCCCGCGCTCGGCGGCCAGTCGCACGCCTCGGCGACCAGCTCGACCGCGCCCGCCGACCAGTCCACGTGCGGGGTCGGCTCGGCGACGTGCAGGGTGGCGGGGAGCCGCCCGTACCGCAGCGACAGCACGGTCTTGATCACCCCGGCGACGCCCGCCGCCGCCTGGGTGTGCCCGATGTTGGGCTTGAGCGAGCCGAGCCGCAGCGGCTGCCCTGGGTCCCGGTCGCGCCCGTAGGCGGCCAGCAGGGCGCGGGCCTCGATCGGGTCGCCGAGCGGGGTGCCGGTGCTGCTCGCCTCCACCACCTGGACGTCACCGGGCGAGAGCCGCGCGTCGGCCAACGCCTGCCGGACGACCCGCTGTTGGGCCGAGCCGCTGGGCGCGGTGAAGCCGTTGCTGGCACCGTCCTGGTTCACCGCGCTGCCGCGCACCACGGCCAGCACCGGGTGGCCCAGCCGCCGGGCGTCCGACAGCCGCTCCACCAGCAGCACGCCCACGCCCTCGGCGAGCCCGCTGCCCGCGGCCTGCGCCGAGAACGGGCGACATCGGCCGTCCGGCGACAGCCCCTGCATCCGGGTGAACTCGGTGAACAGCTGCGGGGTGGACATCACCGTCGCACCGCCCGCCAGCGCCATCGTGCACTCGCCGCGACGCAGCGACTGCACGGCCAGGTGCAGCGCCACCAGCGAGGACGAACAGGCCGTCTCCACGGTCAGCGAGGGGCCGCGCAGGCCCAGCGTGTACGAGATCCGGCCGGCGGCGGCGCCGCCCACCGAGCCGGTGGTCAGGAAGCCCTCCGCCTCCTCGGGCACCTCGCCGCGCCCCTGCCCGTAGTCCAGGCAGGACAGCCCGGTGAACACCCCGGTCTCGCTGTCGCGCACCGACTCCGGGTCGATCCCGGCGTCCTCGAAGGCCCGCCAGGCGGTCTCCAGCAGCAGCCGCTGCTGCGGGTCCATGGCCAGCGCCTCGCGCGGGCTGATGCCGAAGAAGGCCGCGTCGAAGTCGGCCGCGTCGCGCAGGAAGCCGCCGGAGCCGGTCAGGCTCGGACCCCCGCCGTCGGCGGGGTCGTGCAGGCCCTCCGCCCAGCCGCGGTCCCGGGGGAACGCGCCGACGGTCTCCCCGCCGGAGGCCAGCAGCCGCCACAGGGCCTCGGGCGAGTCGACGCCGCCCGGGTAGCGGCAGGCCATGCCGACGATGGCGATCGGCTCCCGGCCGCCCTCCTCCACTTCGCGCAGGCGCTCGCGGGTCCGGTGCAGGTCGACGGTGAGGCGCTTGAGGTAGCCGAGCAGCTTCTCGTCGGCGGCCGGTGCCGGTGCTGGTGCTGCTGTTGCCGGTGCTGGTGCTGTTGCCATGGCGGATCGGTCCTTGCGTGGGGGGAGAGGGGAGGAGGCGAGGGGTCAGGCGAGCTGACGGTCGATGAAGGCGAACAGCTCCTCGGCGGTGGCGGCCTCGATCAGCGCCGTCACGTCCTCCGCCGGATCGGCCGTGTCCGCCGCCGTCTCCGCTGCCGGCTGCGGCTCCGGCTCCGGCTCCGGCTCCGCTGCCATCGGCTCGGCCGGTACGAGCGCGGCGTCCAGCACCGCGACCAGCTCCGGCAGCGTCGGCGCCTCGAACAGCAGGGTGACGGGCAGCTTGACCTCGGTCGCCGCGCCGAGCCGGTTGCGGAACTCGACCGAGGTGAGCGAGTCGAAGCCGAGCTCGCCGAACGGCCGGTCGGCCGGGACGGCCTCGGGACGGCAGCCCAGTACGGCGGCCATCTGGGTGCGGATCAGCTCGGCCAGCAGCTCGGCGCGTTCGTCGGCGCCCAGCCCGGCCAGCTCCTCCCGCAACGGCCGGTTCCGCCGCCCGGGGGCGTGCCCCGGCCGCTGCGCTCCGGCGGCCGCCAGGACCCCGCGCAGCACCGGCGGCAGCTCGCCGCCGAGCTCGCGCAGCGCCGCCCGGTCCAGCCGGGCGGGCAGCAGGGCAGCGTGCGGGGACGGCAGGGCCGCGTCCAGCAGGGCGAGGCCCAGCTCGGGTGCCATCGCGACCAGTCCGGCCCGGGCGAAGCGGGCGCGGTCGGCGGCGCTCAGCCCGCCGAGCATGCCGTCCGGGTCGTCCCACAGGCCCCAGCCGAGGGCGAGCCCGGGCAGGCCCTGGGTGCGGCGGTGCCGGGCGAGCGCGTCCAGGAAGGCGTTGGCGGCGGTGTAGCCGCCCTGCCCGGCGCCGCCGAGCGTCGCCATCACCGAGGAGATCAGCACGAAGGCGGTGAGCGGGTGGCCGGCGGTCAACTCGTGCAGGTGCCAGGCGCCGTCGGCCTTGGTCCGCATCACCCGGTCGATCCGGTCGGGGGTGAGCGAGGTGATCGGGGCGTCGTCCACCACGCCCGCGGCGTGCACCACCGCGGTCAGCGGGTGCCGCTCGGGGACGGCGGCGATCATCGCGGCCACCGCGGCCCGGTCGGCGACGTCGACCGCCGCGAACCGCACCTCGGCGCCCGACTGCGCCAGTTCGGCGGCGAGTTCGGCCGCGCCGGGCGCCGCCGCGCCGCGCCGTCCGGCCAGCAGCAGCCGCCGGGCGCCGTGGGCGGTGACCAGGTGCCGGGCGAGGGCCCGGCCGATGGCGCCCGTCCCGCCGGTGATCAGGACGGTCCCGTCCGGGTCGAGGACCGGCGGCACGGTCAGCACGACCTTCCCGACGTGCCCGCCCCGGCTCAGCAGCCCGAAGGCCTCGGGGGCGCGCCGCACGTCCAGGTCGGTCACCGGGGCCCGGCCGAACGCGCCCTCGGCGAACAGCTCGACCACCCGGCGCAGCAGCCGGCCGAGGTGCTCGGGCGGCAGCTCCAGCAGGTTCATCGCCCGGTAGCGGGCGCCGGGGTGGGCGGCGGCCACCTCGGCGGGGTCGCGCCGGTCGGCCCGGCCGAGTTCGACCAGCAGGCCACCCGGGCGCAGCGACCGCAGCGACTCGTCGACGAGTTCCCCGGTCAGCGAGTTCAGCACCACCGCCATCCCCCGTGCGCCGGACGGGAGTTCGGCGAACCGCTCGCCGAAGCCGGGCTCCCGGGAGGAGGCCAGGTGGTCGTCGTCCACCCCGAGGGCGCGCAGGGCGGGCCACTTGGCGGGGGCGGCGGTCGCGAAGACCTCCGCGCCCAGGTGCCGGGCGAGTTGGACGGCGGCCGTGCCGACGCCGCCCGCCCCGGCGTGGATCAGCACGGCGTCGCCCGCGCGCACCCCGCCCAGTTCGACCAGGGCGTGCAGGGCGGCCAGGTGGGCGACCGGCACGGCGGCGGCCCGGGTGAAGGACCAGCCCTCGGGGATCCGCACCAGGGTGCGGTGGTCGGCGTGGGCGACGGTGCCGAAGGCGGCGGGGAACAGGCCCATCACCCGGTCGCCGACGGCCAGCCCGGTGACCCCGGGACCGGTCGCGGTGACCACGCCCGCGCCCTCCAGCCCGAGCGGGCCCGGCTCCCCGGCGTGCAGGTCCAGCGCGCCCAGGACGTCGTGGAAGGTGAGCCCGGCGGCGCGGACCGCGATCCGGACCAGGCCGGGGCCCGGTGCCGCGGCGGCCTCGGGGCAGGAGCGGAGCTCCAGGGCGTCGAGGGTGCCGGGCCGGGACAGGTCCAGCCGCCAGGCCGCCGCGTCCGCCGGTACGGTCAGCGCGCGCTCCCCCGCTGCGGATCGCAGCCTGGGCACCAGGACGGCACCGTCCCGGACGGCCAGCTGGTGCTCCTCAGGCGTCAGGGCAGCGGCCGGAACCCCGGCGGCACCGGGCGCACCGGCAGCACCGGCCGGGTCGGCCGGGTCAGCGGCGAGGTCGACCAGGACGAACCGGCCCGGGTGCTCGACCTGGGCTGTCCGCACCAGCCCCCAGGCCGCCGCCTGGGCGAGGTCCCGGACGGTCTCGCCGTCCCGGACGGCGACCGCCCCACGGGTCACCAGCACCAGCCGGACCCCGGCGAGCCGCTCCTCGGCCAGCCAGCGGCCGAGCAGGTCCCGCGTCCGACGGGTCACGGTACGGGCCGCCGTCGCCGGATCGGTCCCGTCCGCACCCGCCGGACAGTCCACCAGGACGTGCGCGGGCGGCTCGGCCGCCGTGCACAGCGCCTCCAGGTCGAGGTCCTCCCAGCGGACGGCTTTCTGATGTCCAGTCAATTCAACGTCAGGCTGCGCCAGTTGCTCCCAGCCCAGCGCGAACAGCGAGTCCCGCGCGGCGGCTTCGGGATCGACCGAGCCGCCGGTCTCCGCGACCGGACACAGCTCCACCGACTCGACCAGCCCCACCGCGGCCCCCGAGGCGTCCCGCAGGGTCAGCCGGAAGCCGCCGTCCCCGGCGGGCTCCGCGTGCACCCGCAGGGCCGTCGGGCCGGCGCCGCCGGTCAGCGACACGCCGCGCCAGCGCAGCGGCTGGGTGCGCCGCCCCTGCCGCTCCAGCGCTTCGGCGATCAGCCCGTGCAGGGCGGCGTCGAGCAGGGCGGGGTGCAGCTGGTGGGCCCCGGCGGCCTCGGCGGCCGGCTCGGGCAGGACGGCCTCGGCGAACTGCTCGCCGTCGCGCCGCCAGGCGGCCCGCAGCCCCTGGAACACCGGCCCGTAGGCGTGGCCGTGCAGGGCGAGGTCCTGGTACGCGCGCTCCGGCGGCACCGGCACGGCACCGGTCGGCGGCCACTCCCCGGCCTCCGGTGCGGGTACGGCGGCGGGGCTCGCGACCGCGAGGGTGCCGGTAGCGTGCTCGGTCCACTCCCCGCCGGTCGCCCCGCCGGTCGCCCGGCCGGAGATCCGGCAGGTCCGCAGCCCGGCCCCGTCCTCGCCGGTGATCCGGACCCGCAGGTCGACGGCGCCGTCCGCGGGCAGCACCAGCGGTGCGGTGACGGTCAGTTCCTCGATCCGGGCGGCCCCGGACCGGGCACCCGCGTGCAGGGCCAGGTCCAGGAAGGCGCTGCCGGGCAGCACGACCGTCCCGGCGAGGGCGTGGTCGGCCAGCCAGGGGTGGCTGCGGACGGCCAGCCGTCCGGTGAACACCGTCTCGCCGTCGCCGAGTTCGACGGCCGCGCCGAGCAGCGGGTGGTCGGCCGGGGCCTGGCCGAGGTCGGCGGTGCCGGTCGGTCCGGCGGTGGCGGTGAGCCAGTAGCGGCGCCCCTGGAAGGGGTAGGTGGGCAGCTCGGGGCGGTCGGCGGCGGTGCCGGTGCCGGGGCCGGTGAGCCGGTCCCAGGCGACCGGCAGGCCCCGGACGTGGGCCTCGGCGGCGGAGGTGAGGAAGCGGCGCAGTCCGCCGTCCTCGCGGCGCAGCGAGCCGGTCACCGTCCCCTCGACCCCGGCCTCCTCCAGGATCCGGCCGATGCTGCCGACCAGCACCGGGTGCGGGCCGACCTCGACGAAGGTGGTGTGGCCGGCGGCGATCAGCGCCTCGACGGCCTCCTGGAAGCGCACGGTGTGCCGCAGATTGGCGTACCAGTAGGAGGCGTCCAGCCCGGCGCCGTCCTGCCAGTCGGCGGTGACCGAGGACATCAGCGCCGTGCCGCCGCCGCGCGGGGCCAACGGCGCCAGCCCGGCCAGGATCCGGTCCCGGATCGGTTCGACCGCCGGGCAGTGCGAGGCGAAGGCGGCCGGGATCACCCGGGCCTCGACGCCCTCGGCCCGGTAGCCGTCGACCAGTTCGGCGATCGCCGCCGGCGGCCCGGCCACCGCCGTACTGCCGGGGCCGTTGATCGCGGCTACGGCCAGCGGTTCGACGAGCCGTTCCCGCACCCGCGCCGCGGGCAGCGGGACGACGGCCATCGCGCCCTTGCCCATCAGCTCGATCGCCACGCTGCTGCGCAGCGCGATGGCGCGGGCGCCGTCCTCCAGCGAGAGCGCCCCGGCCACCACGGCGGCGGCGATCTCGCCCTGGGAGTGGCCGACCACGGCGTCCGGGAGGACCCCGGCGGAGCGCCACAGTTCGGCCAGCGACACCATCACGGCCCACAGCGCGGGCTGCACCACGTCGATCCGGTCCAGCAGCGGCGCCCCGGCCAGGACGTCGGCCAACGACCAGTCCACGTACGGCGCGAGCGCCCGCTCGCACTCGGCCAGCCGGGCCGCGAAGACCGGGCTCTCGGCGGCGAGCGCCGCCGCCATCCCCTGCCACTGGCCGCCCTGGCCGGGGAAGACCAGGACGGTCCGCCCGGGCTCACCGGCCCGGCCGGTGACGACGGCGCGGTGCTCCTCGCCGCGGGCCAGGGCGTCCAGCGCCCGGTCGGCCTCCGCGCGGTCGGCGGCGATCACCACGGCGCGCTCGTCGAAGGCGGTACGGGCGGTCAGGGCCGGTGCGGCCGCGGTCGGGTCGAGCGGGGCGGCGGCCAGCCGCCGGGCCTGCTCGCGCAGCGCCTCGGGGGTGCGGGCCGACAGCACCACGGGCACCATGGGCGGGCGCTGCGGCCGCTCCGCCGTCCCCGGCGCGTCCGCCGTGTCCGCCGTGTCCGCCGTCCCGGCCGCGACGACGGGCGGCTCGGCGAGGATGACGTGCGCGTTGGTGCCGCTGATCCCGAAGGAGGAGACGCCGCCGCGCCGGGGCCCGCCGGTCTGCGGCCAGGGCCGGGCCCGGTCGAGCAGGGCCACCGCCCCGGCCGTCCAGTCCACGTGCGGGGACGGCCGGTCGACGTGCAGGGTCGCGGGCAGGGTGGCGTGCCGGATCGCCTGCACCATCTTGATCACGCCGCCGATACCGGCCGCCGCCTGGGCGTGCCCGATGTTGGACTTGAGCGAGCCCAGCCAGAGCGGCCGCTGCCCCGCCCGGTCCTGCCCGTAGGTGGCCAGCAGGGCGTTCGCCTCGATCGGGTCACCCAGGGCGGTGCCGGTGCCGTGCGCCTCGACGGCGTCGACCTGCCGCGGGGCGAGCCCGGCGTCGGCGAGGGCGTCCTGGATGACGCGCTGCTGGGCGAGGCCGTTCGGCGCGGACAGCCCGTTGGAGGCGCCGTCGGAGTTGACGGCGCTGCCCGCGACGACCGCCAGCACCGGGTGGCCGTGGCGGCGGGCGGCGGAGAGCCGCTCGATCACCACCATGCCGGCGCCCTCGCCCCAGCCGGTGCCGTCCGCCTGCGCGGAGAACGCCTTGCAGCGGCCGTCGGCGGCCAGCACCCGCTGGCGGGAGAGCTCCACGAACATGCCGGGGGTGGCCATCACGGTGACGCCGCCGGCCAGGGCGAGCGTGCACTCCCCGGAGCGCACCGAGCGCACCGCCTGGTGCAGCGCCACCAGCGAGGCCGAGCAGGCGGTGTCCACGGTCAGCGCGGGTCCGTTCAGGCCGAGCAGGTAAGCGATCCGGCCGGAGACCACGCTCACGCTGGTGCCGGTCAGCAGGTGCCCGGCGACGCCGGGGCCGGCCGCCTCCATGCCGGGCCCGTAGTCGGCGTGCATCGCCCCGGCGAACACGCCGGTCCGGCTGCCCGCCAGCGCCGTCGGGTCGATCCCGGCGCGCTCCAGCGCCTCCCAGGCGACCTCCAGCAGGATCCGCTGCTGCGGGTCCATGGCGAGTGCCTCGCGGGGGCTGATCCCGAAGAACTCCGCGTCGAAGTCCGGCGCGTCCCGGACGAAGCCGCCGCGGCGGACGTACGAGGTGCCGGTCCGCTCCTGGTCCGGGTGGAACAGTGCGGCCAGGTCCCAGCCGCGGTCCTCCGGGAAGTCCCCGGTGGCGTCCGTCCCGGCGTCGACCAGGCGCCACAGGTCCTCGGGCGAGCGCACCCCGCCGGGGTAGCGGCAGGCCATGCCGACGATCACCACGGGGTCGTCCTCGTCCGACTCCGGCGCTCTGTCGGGCTCCGACGCGCTGTCCGGCTCCGACGCACGGGTCACGTCCGGCTCCGACGCACCGTCCGGCTCCGGCGCTCCGGTTGCGGCCGGTGCCGGGGGCTGCTCGACCGGCGCCGGGCCGGGCCGGAGCGCCCCGATCGCGGCGGCCAGGGCGAGCGGGCTCGGGTGGTCGTACAGGACGGTGCTCTCCAGCGTCAGGCCGGTCGCGGCCGACAGCCGGTCGCGCAGTTCGAGCGCCATGGCGGAGTCCAGGCCCAGTTCCCGGAAGGTCCGGCCGGGCCGGACCTCGGCGGCCGAACCGGCGTCCAGCACCACGGCGGTGTGGCTGCGGACCAGCTCCAGCAGCGCCCGCTGGTCCACGGCGGGGGCCTGCGGTACGGCGGGCACCTGCGGGGCGACGGGAACCTGCGGTACGGCGGGCGCGGCCTGGAGCACGGCGGGCCGAACTTCCGCCTCCGCCACGGCAGTTCCCACCCCGGGCGTCGCCCCCGGCAGCCCGGCCGGCCAGCAGGAGCGCCGCTGGAACGGGTACGTGGGAAGGTCGACCAGCGGCACCGAGCCGGGCAGCAGCGCCGCCCAGTCCACCGCGACGCCCCGGACGAAGGCCTCGGCCGCCGCCGTGAGGAAGCGGCGCCGGTCCCCGCGCCCGCGCCGGAGGGTGCCGAGCACCGCGCCCGCGCCGCCGCGCGCGTCGATCGCCTGCCGGATGCCCAGCGCCAGCACCGGGTGCGGGCTGATCTCCAGGAAGGCGGTGTGGCCCGCGTCCAGCAGCTGCTCGACGGCCGGCCCGAAGCGCACCGGCTCGCGCAGGTTGCGGTACCAGTAGCGGGCGTCCAGCTCCGCGGTGTCCACCGGCGCCGCCGTGACGGTGGAGTGGAACGGCACGTCGACGGCGCGCGGGGCGATCCCGGCGAAGGCGGTGAGCAGCTCCTCCCGCAGCTCCTCGACGGCCGCGCTGTGCGAGGCGTAGTCGATCGGCACCCGACGGGTCCGCACCCGCGGCCCGTAGTGGGCGGCCAGCGCGTCGAGCGCAGCGGCCGGGCCGGCGACCACGGTGTGCGCGGGGCCGTTGACGGCCGCGACCGACAGCGCCCGGTCCACCGCCGCGAGGTCCGACTCGACCTCCCCGGCCGGCAGTTCGACGGACAGCAGTCCGCCCCGGCCGGCGATCCGGTTCAGCAGCCGGCTGCGCAGCGCGACGATCCGGGCGCCGTCCGCCAGCGACAGCGCGCCCACCGCGGTGGCCGCGGCGATCTCGCCCTGGGAGTGGGCCACCACGGCGGCGGGCTCCACCCCGGCCGAGCGCCACAGCGCGGCCAGCGACACCATCACCGCCCACAGCGCGGGCTGGATCACCTCGTCGCCCGCCAGGGCCGGCGCGCCCTCGGCGCCGCGCAGCACCTCGGTCAACGACCAGTCCACGTAGGGGCGGAGGGCCTGCGCGCAGGCCTCGATCCGCTCGGCGAAGACCGGCGAGTCGTCGAGCAGCTCCGCCGCCATGCCCGCCCACTGGGAGCCCTGGCCGGGGAAGACGAAGACCGGGCGGACCGGCGGCCCGTCGTGCCGCCCCTCGATCACGGCCGCCGACGGCTGCCCGGCCGCCCGTGCCGCCAGGGCGGCGAGGAAGGCCGCCCGGTCGTCCGCGACGACCACGCAGCGCTGTTCGAAGGTGCTGCGGGTGACGGCGAGCGAGCGGCCCACCGCGGCCGGTTCGAGCTCCGGACGCTCCGTCACCCGGGCCCGCAGCCGCTCCGCCTGGTCCCGCAGCGCGCCGTCGTCCCGCCCCGAGAGCACCCAGGGCAGCGCCCCGGCCGCGCCCCGGCCGCCCGCCGGTGCGGGCCCGCCCGCGCGCCAGTCGGCCAGCAGCACGTGGCAGTTGGTACCGCCGATGCCGAAGGAGCTGACCCCGGCGAGCAGCGGCCGCTCCGGCGCCGGCCAGTCCCGGAGCCCGGTGTTGACCGCCAGGTTGAGCTCGTCCAGCGGGATCCGCCCGCCGGACCCGGTGTGGTTCAGGCTTGGTACCAGTTCGCGCGCGCCGACGCACAGCACGGCCTTGATGAACCCGGCGATCCCGGCCGCGCCCTCCAGGTGGCCGATGTTGGTCTTGACCGATCCGACCAGCAGGGGTTCGCCCGCCGCCCGGGCGGTGCCGAGTGCCGCGCCGAGCGCGGCGGCCTCGACCGGGTCCCCGGCCCGGGTGCCCGAGCCGTGCAGTTCGACGTACTGGACCTCGCCCGGCTCGACGCCCGCGTCGGCGCAGGCCGCGAGCAGCACCCGCCGCTGCGACTCCCGGCCGGGGGTGGGCAGCGTCTCGGTGGCCCCGTCGTTGTTCAGCGCGCTGCCGCGGATGACGGCGTGGATCCGGTCGCCGTCCCGGACGGCGGCCTCCAGCAGCTTGAGGACGACCACCCCGCCGCCCTCACCGCGGACGTAGCCGTCGGCGCGGGCGTCGAAGGTGTGGCAGCGCCCGGCGGGCGAGAGCGTCCCGGCCCGCTCCAGGGCCAGGGTGCTCTGCGGCGCCAGGATCAGGCTCACCCCGCCGGCCAGGGCGAGTTCGGACTCGCCGCTGCGCAGGCTGGCGCAGGCCAGGTGCACGGCGGTCAGCGAGGAGGACTGTCCGGTGTCCACCACCAGGCTCGGCCCGTGCAGGCCCAGCGCGTAGGAGATCCGGTTGGCGGTCACCCCGCGTTGCAGTCCGGTCAGGGTGTGCCCGGTGACCGCGTCGGGGCCGAGGCCGTGCAGCAGCGTGGCGTAGTCGTCGGCGATCACGCCGAGGAAGACTCCGGTCCGGCTGCCGGCGAGCCCGGCCGGTCCGGTCCTGGCGTCCTCCAGGGCCTCCCAGGCCAGTTCGAGCGCCAACCGCTGCTGCGGGTCCATCGCGACGGCCTCGCGGCGGGAGATGCCGAAGAACTCCGGGTCGAAGCCGTCCACCCGGTCGAGGAAGCCGCCGCGGGCCGGCCCCCGGTCGCCGGGGCGCTCGGTGACGGCGTCACCGCCGGCCCGCAGCAGCCGCCAGAACGCCTCCGGCCCGTCCGCCTGTGGGAAGCGGCAGCCGATCCCGACCACCGCGACCGCCCGGGGCGGGAGACCGTCCGCTTCGCGCCCAGCCATGCCCTGCATCGATGCACCCCCGTGAACCCGGACAATCGGACCGCAGGCGACCGGGCACGGCACAACGGGCCACTCCCTCAAGTGGCCTGATGCACCGTCACCCGGTCCAGCTCCGGCCCCCGCCGACCCGTTCCCCGTAGTCGGCATGCACCCCTGAGCTGTCTGCGTGATCGACACAGTATCAGCGTCCTTAGTCGCGTCAACACCTCATCGAGTATCGGGACCGTCAGGAATGGACGCACTCGGGCCGTCAGGTCGGGATCTCCGGACACTCCGCCGCCCCGCACCGTCCGTGACGCCGGTCACGCCGGGAGGCCGCCCGGGCGCTCGCCCGCCGCACCGGGAGTCGACCGCCACCGTACGAATCCGGCCACTGCGTGGACCGGAGCCTCCGAGTTCGGGAGACTGGGGATTACCCGAACAAGCGGCTGGTCATGCGGCATTGTAAGGACCGTGCGTTCTGTTGAGGCAGACATGTCTATTCGGGAGGGGTCGGTTCCGGTGCTGGACCTGCGGGAGGTACGGACACTGTTGACGCTCGGAGAGGAACTGCACTTCGGGCAGGCCGCCAGGAGACTGCGCGTGTCGCAGTCCAGGGTCAGCCAGACGCTGCGGGACGTGGAGCAGCGCATCGGCGGCCAGCTGTTCGAACGGACCAGCCGTCAAGTCAGGCTGACCAGACTGGGGGTGGGCCTGGTCGACCGGTTGCGGCCGCTCTACCAGGAGATGACCGCCGTGTACTCCGAGACGGTGGCCCAGGCCTGCGGCGTCGACGGACAGCTGCGGCTGGGCTTCACCGGCGCGGCCGGCGGGTCGTACGCGGCGGGCCTGATACGCGCCGGGCAGGCGTACGCCCCGGAGTGCGACATCACCCTGCACGAGGTGGCGTGCAGCGACCTGCTCGGCCCGCTGCGCCGGGGCGAGGTGGACGCGCTGGTGGCGCGGCTGCCGATCGAGGAGCCGGACATCACGGTGGGGCCGGTCATCGGCCTGGAGTCGCGGATGCTGGCGGTCGCCCTGGACCACCCGGTCGCCGAGCGGCAGTCGATCTCGATCGAGGAGATCGCGCACGAGACGGTGTTCGCGCTGGCCAACACCGCACCCGACTACTGGCGGGACTTCCACCTGCCGCTGGCCACGCCCGCCGGGCACGTGCTGCGCCGGGGGCAGGAGGTGCAGACCTGCCAGGAGATCCTGTCCCTGGTGGCCGCCGGGAAGGGGGTGGCGCCGCTGGCGGAGTCGGTGGCCCGCTACTACGCCCAGCCGGACGTGGCGTTCGTCCGGATCCACGACCTGCCACCGGCGCCGGTGGCGCTGATCTGGCGCACCGCCGAGGAGAACGCCCGGATCCGGGCGATCGCGGACTGCGCGGCCCGGATGGCGGAGGCCACCGTTCCGGGTCAGGTCCGCCGACGGGTCCCGGTCCCCGCGCCGGTCTGACCGGGCTGCGGCGGGCCGGACGGGCCCGGCTGTTGCTCACCGGGCTGCTGCTGACCCGGCTGCCGCTGACCGGGCTGCTCCTGGCCGGGCTGCGACTCCCCCGGTTTCGGCCGCGCCCACGCCCCCGGCAGGACCGCGGCCACCACCGCGGCCGACAGCAGGAAGGCCCCACCGACCCCGACCAGCCGGGAGGCGACACCGACCAGCAGGGAGCCGGCCCCGGTGCCCACGTCGTACGCCATGTTCCAGGCGGTGCTGGCCATGCCACGGCGGGCCGGTCCGGTCCGGGCGAACACCAGCACCAGGGTCTCGTTCTGCAGCGCCCCGAACCCCGCTCCGCAGAGCACGGCCGCCAGGGCCGCCGGGACCGTCGCCGCAGCGGTGAGCAGCACCGCCGCGGCGATGCCGCCCGTGCCGAGGGCCGCCGCGATCACCGCCGGGACCAGCGTGCGGCCCTCGCCGATCCGGTCGGCGAGCCCGCCCGCCGCCAGCCGGCCCAGGATCATGGCGGCGGACAGTGCGAACAGCACCACCGCCGCCGCTCCCGGGGCCGGCAGCGCGAAGGCCACGAACGAGGTGACGCCGCCCACCGCGGCCGCGCTCGCGGCCAGCAGCGCCAACAGGCCGACCAGCGGCGCGAATCCGCCGGCCGACGGGTGCGGCGGAGCCGTCGGCGGCAGCACGGACGCCTCCACCACGGAGGCCTCCCCCGCAGACGCCTCCACCAAGGCCTCCACCGCAGCAGGCTCCACGGCCGGCCCGCGCGCCGGCGCCGCGGATGGCACCACCAGCGCCCAGGCGAGCGGTACCGCGAGCCCGCCCAGCACCGTCGCACCCAGGAACACCGCCGGGAAGCCGAAGGTCTGCGCGCACCACACCCCCAGCGGCAGGCAGATCACCTGCGGGAGCCCCGCCGCGGCCCCGTACCAGCCGACCACCGAGGCCCGCCGGCCCGGCGGGGCCAGTTCGGCGGCCAGCGCGCTGCCCGCCACGGCGGCCATGCCGAACCCCGCGCCCCGGACGGCCGAGACGGCCAGCACCCACCCCAACGCGGGCGACAGCAGGTAGGCCGCCGTCGGCAGGCTGAGCAGCAGGGAGCCGGTGATCAGCAGCCGGCGCAGGCCGAGCACCCGGACCAGCCGGCCCATGCACAGCTGCACCAGGATGCCCGCACCCATGGTCACCCCGGTGGCCGCCCCGGCGCCGACGCCCGAGGAGCCCCCGGTCGCGGACCAGAGCGGCACCACCGAGAGCAGCGGCGCGTAGTCGGAGAAGACGGCGAAGGTGGCGGCCAGCAGCAGCGGGAGGTCGCGCGCGCGGGTCACGCCCCGGCGCCCGGCTCCCCCGGCTCCGCTGCGCCGGAGAGCGGTGCACCCGCTCCGGCCGCGTCGCCCGGCTCGGCCGGCCAGCGGGGCGAGCGTCCGAGCATCGCCAGGATCCGGTCCAGCCGGTCGGTGCTGCCGGTGGGCAGCCCCGGCCGGAAGGAGGACCCGGGCTGGAGCCGGTTGCTCCCGTCCGG
Source organism: Kitasatospora sp. NPDC028055 (assembly GCF_040637885.1). Lineage (NCBI taxonomy): Bacteria > Bacillati > Actinomycetota > Actinomycetes > Kitasatosporales > Streptomycetaceae > Kitasatospora > Kitasatospora sp. NPDC028055. The sequence continues at coordinate 64,166 of NZ_JBEZXE010000025.1, forward strand.
CACCTCCTCGACGTACGGGAGCACCGCGTCGAGCAGCTCGGGCTCGAACCCGGCGGGCACCCCGATCGCGGCGGCCACGTCCCACCCGTGCACCACGTAGTCGACGAAGTGGAAGCCGATCGCCGTACGGGCCGGGAACATCTGTCCGCCGCGCACCTCGGGCAGCCAGAACTCGCCGTCCAGCACGCCCTCCCGGGCGAAGGCCCGGCTCACCCGGGCCGAGGAGGCCCGGAAGGCGCCGGCCCAGTCGTCGCCGAACTCGCGGTCCGCCCAGTCGGCGCGCTCGGTCCGCACGCCTTCGGCGGCGGCGGCGAAGCCGTGGTTCTGGCCGATCATGTGGGCCAGCAGCTTGTGCAGCGTCCACTCCGAGCAGGGGGTCGGCCGGTCGAGGTCCTCGGCCCCGACCCGGTCGATGATCTCCTCGGTGACCTGGAGCGCCCGCCGGTCCCAGGGCCGGATGTCGGGTGTGGTGTTGATGGGGATCACCGGTCCTTCGACTGCGGGCGGGAGGAGGAGACGGGCTGGCCGGGCAGCGACTGGCTCTGGCCGCGGAACTCGGCGATCACCTTGCCGTCCGCCCGGCGCACCGTGACGTCGTAGATCCCGCTGCGGCCGAACCGGGAGCGCTCCACCGCCTCGGCGGCCAGCTCGTCCCCGGCCGAGGCCGGGCGCAGGAAGGTCACCTGGGCCGCCTGGGCCACGGTGGGGACACCGTGGGTGTTGCAGGCGTAGGCGAAGGCCGCGTCGGCGAGCAGGAACAGGTATCCGCCGTGCGCCGTGCCGTGGCCGTTCACCATGGTGTCGGCGAGCTTGAGGCGGGCGGTGGCGCGGCCGGGGCCGACCTGGTCGATGGTGATGCCGAGCGCCTGGCACGTCCGGTCGTCGGCGTACATGGCCTCCGCGCAGCGCCGGGCGGTGGCCTCCGCCTCCGACGCCGCCGAATCACTGGTCATGGGTGGGCTCCTGGGGCTGTCGGGTCCTGGGCACGGGTGGGTGCCGGTACCGCGATCGGTACCGGCACCCACCACGGCGATGTGACGATATATCAGTCGCTCGGGGCCGGTCAGTCGACCGGAGCGATCTCCTCCGCCGCCCGCAGGCCCGAGCGGATCGCGCCCTCCATCAGCCCGAAGAACTCGGTGCTGGTCTCGGTGCCGGCCCAGTGCACCCGGCCGAACGGCTCGGTCAGCTGCGGGCCCTGGGCCAGCCAGTCGCCCGGCCCGAACAGCGCGGCGTAGCAGCCGCGGCTGTACTCCTCGTTGATCCAGTCGGTGACGTGGTAGCCGATCGGCTCGGGCAGCTGCGGGAACAGCCGCCGGGCCTGGGCCAGGACGGCGCTGCGCTGCTCCTCGGCGGGCAGCGCCGCGAAGGTCCGGGCCTCGCTGCCGGTGACGAAGCCGGTCAGGATGCCGACGCCCTCACCGGGGGGCGAGTCGTCCACGGTGGACAGCAGCGGCCCGTCGGAGCTGACCGACCAGCCGGACAGCCCGTGGTCGCGCCAGAGCGGCTTGGGGTGGATCAGGTGGACCTTGACGGCGCAGCCCCGGGCGGTGGCCGAGCTCGACCGCGGCGCGGGCAGCCCGGGCCGGAACTCGATGGTGTCGGCCAGCAGCGGCGGCAGCGCGATGACCACGCTGTCGCCCTCGTGCACGCCCTGGTCGGTGTGGACCCGGACCCGGTCGCCGATCTGCTCGACCAGGCGCACCGGCCGGGAGAGCAGCACCCGGTCGCCGAGCTTCTCCGCCAGCAGCTCGCTCAGCCGGTGCGCACCGCCGTCGACCCGCTCCTCCTGGGCGCCGCCCTGGAAGGCGTTGAGGTAGCGGATGCCTCCGCCGGAGTTCAGGTAGAAGGCCATGTGCAGCACCGACACGTCGGCCGGGTCGGCGGCCATCATCTCGCCGAGGAACAGCGGGAAGAACAGCTTGGCGTCGGGGTGCTGGACGTTCTGCTCGACCCACTCGGCCACGGTGAGCCGGTCCAGCCGCTCCGCGTCCGGGGTGAGGTGCGGGGCGTCCGCGCGGACCGCCTTGGTGACCTCGTCCAGCAGGTCGAACATCTCGCCGAGGGCGATCGGGCTGAGCGGCGGGAAGCGGCCGTCGGTGCTCTCCGGGTCGCCGCCCAGGGAGAACCGGCTCTGGCCGAGCATGGTGGTGGGCGCGGTGGCCAGGCCGAGCCGCTCGATCAGCGCCTTGAGCTCGGTGTGGCGCTCGCCGAGGTAGGCGGCGCCCGCGTCGGCCCACTGGCCGGGGGCGACCTCGATGCCGTGGGTGCGGCCGCCGACCCGGTCGCGGGCCTCCAGGACGGTCACTTCGACGCCTCTGTCGGCGAGTTCGGTGGCGGCGGTGAGCCCGGCCAGGCCGGCGCCGACGACGATGACGCTCATCGGGCCGCACCTTCGATCAGCTTGGCCAGGGCGGCCGGGGTCGGGGCGTCGATGAACTCGGCGATGCCGAACTCCGCGCCGAACTCGCGGGCGACCCCGCTGAGCACCCGGGTGGCGAGCAGGGAGTCCCCGCCCAGGTCGAAGAAGTCCGAGTCGGCGGTCACCTGGTCGGATTCCAGGACCCGGCCGAAGATGCCGATCACGCTGTCGACGGTACCAACGGTGGACACGGTCGTTCTCCTTGGCTTCAGTTGCTGGTGGCGTACATCTGGTGGGTCCGGCGCCGGTCGACCTTGCCGCTCGCGGTGAGGACGAGTTCGGGCACCACGGTGATCCGGGACGGTACGAGGTGGCTCGGCCCCGACTGGCGCAGGTAGCGGGCGAGCCCGGCCGCGAGGGTGTCGGTGTCGGCGTGCGGACGGGGTGTCACATAGGCGACCAGGACGGTGTGGTCGCCCAGCGCGGCGCCGGTGGCGGCGGCGGCCGCCACGTCCGGGTGGGCGCAGATCTGGGCCTCGACCTCGCCCGGGCTGACCCGGATGCCGCGGACCTTGAGCTCGTCGTCGAGGCGGCCCTGGTGGACGAGGACGCCGTCCGGCTCCCGGCGGACCCGGTCGCCGGTGCGGAAGTAGCGCCCCGGCGCACCGGGCAGGTCGAGTTCGGCGAACCGCTCCGCGGTGACCTCCGGCAGGCCCCGGTAGCCGAGCGCCAGCCCGTCCCCGCCGATCAGCAGTTCGCCCTCCTCGCTGAGCTGCTCCCGGACGTGCGGCAGCGCCCGGCCGATCGGGACGACCCGGCCGGCCTCCGGGGCGAGGGCCGGGGCGGCGAACGGTCCGTGCAGGTCGATCGCGTGGGTGACCAGGGTGGTCTCGGTGCACCCGTAGGTGTTGACCAGGCGGACCGCGTCGGCACCCGGCAGCGCGCACCAGTCGTCGATCCGGGCCGGCCGGGCCGCCTCGCCGCCGATGACGACGGTGCGCAGGCTCTCCGGCAGGGCGGCCCGCTCCTCGGTCAGGTCCCGTTCCTCGGTCAGGTGGTTGACGAACTCGTGCCAGAACGCCGTGGGCAGGTCCACCAGGGTGATCCGGTGCCGCTCGACCATCCGCAGGAAGCGCGGGAAGGAGGCCGAGTAGGCGTCCGCGTCGAAGACCAGGGTGGCGCCGACGGTGAGCGCGGGCAGGATCTCCTCGAAGCAGGTGTCCCAGTTGAGCGAGGCGAACTGGAGCACCCGGTCGCCGGGGGCGACCGCGAACAGGGTGGCCAGCGAGGCGACCGAGGCGCCGATCGCCCGCCGCGGGGTGACCACCGGCTTGGGCTGCCCGGTGGAGCCCGAGGTGAACAGCAGGTAGGCGGGGGCGGCCGGATCGGGCTCGGGCAGCCAGCCGGCCGGGAAGGCCTCGGGCTGCTCGGTGCCCACGGCCTCGGACGGGTCCAGCACCGGCACCCCGGCGGGCAGCCGCCCGGGGTCCGCGGCGATCGCGCTGCGCACCCCGGCGGCCGCCAGCAGCGCGGTCTTGCGCTCCAGCGGGAACGCGGGGTCGATCGGGCAGTAGGTGCCGCCGGCCGCGAGCACGCCGAGCAGCGCCGCCACGGTGTCCGCGGAGCGGGAGGTCAGCACGGCCACCGTGCCGCAGTCCGGGCCGAGCCGGGCGGCGATCCGCCGTACCCGCAGCTCCAGTTCGCCGTAGCTCACGGTCGACGTGTCGTCGATCACGGCGACGGCGTCCGGGTCGCGCCGGGCGGTCAGCAGGAACCGGCGCAGGACGTCCACCTCGGCCGGGTCGTACCCGGCCGGCCGGTTGTCGTCAGTCATGGGAAGCACCTCAGGTAGACGTGGACGGGGACGGGGACGTGGACGGGGGGAGCCGCGCTCCGGTCAACGGCGCGCCGAACCGGAGACGGGCACCGGCTCGCTCCCGCTCCGCCGCGTGCGCTGCTCCTTGCGCTGCTGCACCAGCAGCCCCGCGGTGGCGGCCACCGCGAGCACCATCACGGCGATGCCGTACACCGTCGCGGTGGACTTCAACCCGATGTGGCCCACGGCCACCCCGGCCGCGACGGCCGGCAGGCTGAACCCCAGGTAGCAGACGACGTACATGCTGGCGATCAGCTCGGCGCGGACGTCCGGTCCGGCCAGCGGCCCGACGGTCTGGAAGGCGCTCAGGAAGCCCGTCCCGAAGCCGTAACCGGCGATCACCGTGCCGACGAAGAACAGCGGGGTGGAGGCCGCGGCCAGGGCGCCCAGGGTGGCGCCGACCCCGACGAAGAAGGCCACGAAGCCGAGGGTCATGGTCTGCCGCGGCGGGTGGTTGCGGCGCAGCAGCGAGCCGACCGCCCCCGTCCCGGTCAGCGCGAAGATGACCAGGCCGCCGATGACGTGGTTGGAGATGTGCAGGATGCCGGCCGCGATGGACGGGCCGAGCGACATGTAGAGGCCGCCCAGCGCCCAGACCGCGAACAGGCAGGGCACCACCACCAGGAACATCGGCCTGGCCTCGCGCGGGATGCCCATCCGCGGCGTCAGCGAGGCCAGCGCGCCCGGGCGGCGCGGGGAGGTCTCGGCGAGCGCGGGGACGGCCAGCGCGCAGAGCACGAAGGCCGCGAGCAGCAGCGCGTACACCAGGGTCTGCGGGTGCGGCGCGTACTGGACCAGCAGGCCCGCGCCGAGCGCGCCCAGCGCCAGCCCGACGATCGGCGCGGCGCTGTTGACCAGCGGGCCGAGCCTGGGCCGGTGCTGCGGGGCGAGGTCCAGCATCGCGGCGCTGGTCGCCCCGGTCGCGGCGCCGGTGGCCAGGCCCTGCGCCACCCGGGCGGCCATCAGCCAGGCGACGCCGTCGGCGCGGATGAACAGCGCCATGCTGACCACCTCGACGACGAGCGCGGCGAGCAGCACCGGCCGCCGGCCGACGTAGTCGGACAGTCCGCCGACCACCAGCAGCGCGACCAGCAGCGCCAGGGCGTAGGCCGCGAACACCTCGGTCAGGGTGATGGAGGAGAAGCCCCACTTGGCCTGGTAGACCACGTAGAGCGGGGACGGCGCGCTGGAGGCGAACAGCAGCAGGCACTGGGTGGTGGCGATCAGCCAGAACGCCACCGGACCGCGCAGCCCGCGGGGGCGCACCGCCGGGGAGAGGTCACTCATGCTGGCTCCTTCACGCGTGGTTCTCCTGGTGGCGCCGCAGCACGCGGTCCACCAGCTGTTCGGCGGCACCCAGGTAGCCCTCGGGGGCCAGCAGGTCCTGGACGGTGACGCCGGCCGGCAGCTTGGCCACCAGGTCCGCCCGGGCCTCCATCACCTCGGTGAACGAGCCCGCGCCGGAGGCGGACCGGCGGGCGCACTCGGCCAGCAGCTTCTTCGCCTCGGCCTTGCCCAGCAGTGGGGCGAGGGCGACGTTCAGCCGCTCGGAGACGATCGAGCCGCCGGTGAGCGCCAGGTTCTCCCGCATCCGCTCCGGGAAGACCTCCAGGCCCTCGGCGAGCTCCACGGCCGTGTACGCCGCGCCCGAGGCCAGCCGCAGCGCCTCGCGCAGCGGCTGCCACTCGGCGTGCCAGGCGCCGGGCGCCCGCTCGTCCTCGGCCACCATGCTCTGGGCCAGGATCATGGCCTGGGCGGGCAGTTGACGGGCGGCCGCCATGATGAGGGTGGCCAGCACCGGGTTGCGCTTCTGGGGCATCGCCGAGGAGACGCCGCGGCCCGCGGCAGCCGGTTCGGCGACCTCGCCGACCTCGGTGCGGGACATCCCCTGGACGTCCAGGGCGAACTTCCCCAGCGTCCCGGTGACGGAACTGAGCACCCAGCCGAGGTCGTTCAGCGGGACGCGCAGGCTGTGCCAGGGGGCGGAGGGCTCGCGCAGGCCGAGTTCGGCGGCGAAGCGCGCCGCGAGCTCGATCCCGTGGCCGGGCCGGTCGGCCGGGGTGGCCACGGCGTACTCCTGGTAGGCCGCCATCGTGCCGGCCGCGCCGCCCAGTTGGGCCGGCAGCAGGGCGGCGGTGCGGTCGACCCGCTCGACGGTGTCCAGCACCGAGTCCAGCCAGCCGGCCGCCTTCAGCCCGAAGGTGGTGGGTACGGCGTGCTGGGCCAGGGTGCGGGCGGCCATCGGGGTGGCGCGGTGCTCGTCGGCGAGCTTCGCCAGCGCCGCGGCCACCCGGGAGAGGTTCTGCCGGATGTCCGCCAGCACTCTCGCGCCGAGCAGCATCGCGGCCGAGTCCAGGATGTCCTGGCTGGTGCTGCCGAGGTGCACGTACCCGGCGGCGGCGGGGTCGACGGCGGCGACCGCCGCCGTCAGCTCCCGGACCAGGACGACGACCGGGTTGGCGGCGCCGCGGGCCTCGGCGGCCAGCTCCACGACGTCGATCCGGGCTCTCGCGGCGCCCTCGGCGATCGCTCCCGCCAGGTCGGCGGGTATCACGCCGAGGGACGCCTGGGCACGGGCCAGCGCGACCTCGGTCTCCAGCATCGCGGCGACCCATGCCTCGTCGCCCAGGGTTCGGAGCGCGTCGGTGCCCGCCCAGACCGGTGAGAGCAGTCCGGCGTCGACGCTCACCGGTGCGCGGTCACTGCCGCTCGGTCGGCGGACGGTCGAATCGGACGCGGTCTGGTCGGGCACTGCGCGGTCCTCCTTCTGATGGTTCAACTCAGGACTTTCTCAAGGTACTTGCCGGTACTGCCGGTGGCCGGGGCCACCGGGTGGTGCGGTTGCGCCCGCCCCTCAGAGGGTGACCCGCACCCGCACCGCCGACGGCGAGCGCTGGCCCGGTTCGGCCGACAGGCAGGCCCGGGCGATCGCGTCGGCGTCGCCGAGGATCACCGAGTCGACCCCGGGCCGGATCCCGGCCGCGGTCGCCCAGTGCACCGTCTCGGTCGGCACCCCGAAGGCGTAGCGGTACGGGTGCACCCGGCCCGCCGCGTCGACCAGCCGGTACGGCCGCTCGGTGACCGTCAGCCCGCCGGTCTCGACGTGCCCGTCGGTGCCGGTGGGGATCAGGTACGGCCGGCAGGCCCGGCGCTCCAGCAGGTTGCGGACCAGCGGGTCCTCGGTGGTGCGGATGTCGACCTCGGGCAGCCGCGCCTCGATCAGCGCGGTCACCTCGACCTCCCCACCGGGAACGGACGTGGAGTCGACCGTGAACCCGGCCCCCGCCGGTGCGGGCGTGACCCGCATGCCGGGAGCGAGCATGGTCACCACGCCCGCCTCGACCAGGGCGATCAGCTCCTCGATCCGTCTGGGCGGCGGGCCGATCGAGACGTAGGCGTTGAGCGGCGTGTACCAGGCCTGCAGCTCGTCGCGGTAGGACTCGCCGGTGATCCCGGCGTGGTCGACCAGCAGCCGGACTTCGTTGCGCAGGTCCCGCATGACGTCCAGGGCCGCTTTCAGCGCCCCTCGGACGTTGCCGCGCCGGGCCTCCACCAGGTCCTGCCGCAGGTGGCCGAGCAGCCAGTCCTGGAACTCGACCCGGCTGAGGAACTTGCGCTCCCCGTACGGCCGGGCGATCGCGTCCCAGTCCCAGCGGTCGGCCGGCCCGAGGCCGAACCGGCCGAGCAGCTCCTCGTCGTCCGCGCCCGGCAGCCGGTCGCCGTACTCCCGCAGGAAGGCGTCGGCCTGCTCGCCGCCGAGCCGCTCGGAGATCAGCGCGTGGTAGTAGACCCCGGTGACCTCGCGGTCGACCAGCGGCCAGATGTGCCGGGTGAACTCGACCTCGGCGCCCTGCCGGCGCTGCTCGCGCAGCACGTTGATCCGTTCCATGGTGCGGGAGTTGGGCCAGTGGCGCCCGAAGGCGCCCTTCTGGTTCTCGCCGCGCGCGTGGTACGGGATGCCGCGCCGGGAGCCGGCGTACATCAACGGCTCCCGGCCGGACGGGCGGTAGCGCAGCCGCTCGCCCTCCCGGACGAAGGTGCCGCCGCGGCCGGTGGTCAGCAGCGTCAGGTAGTCGAAGAAGTTGAGCCCCAGTCCCCGCAGCGCGACCGGCTGGCCCGGGGCGACGAAGTCCAGGTCGGCCTCGGCCGGGTTGGTCGGCGGCAGGTAGCCGAGGCCCTGCGCCCGGGCGTAGCCGTCCAGGCCCAGTTCGCCCGCGCTCGGCGGCATGTCCAGGTGCCCCTGGGCCAGGACGACGCTGTCCAGCAGCAGTCCGCTGCCGTCGTCCAGGGTGACGATCTGCGAACCGTCCTCGGCCTCGGTCAGGCTCACCGCGGTGTTGCGGTGCAGCCGGATCGAGACGTGGTCGGGGGCCGTGCTGACCAGGCGGTCGAGCACCCAGACCAGGTAGTGGCCGTAGAAGGCCCGGGAGGGGTAGGAGTCCGGGCCGAGCTCCGCGGCCTCCTTGCTCACCCACTCCGGGTACTCGAGGGGCTCCAGCTCGATGTCCAGCTTCGCCCACTCGTACAGGCTCGGTCCCGGACGTATCGGGCCTTCGCAGGTGACGCTCGGGTCGGTGAACATGGTGACCTGCGAGGCCACCGTGTTCATCAGCAGTTCGGTCGGCTGCGTGACGTCCCAGACCCGGCCGCCGCTGCCGACGTACGGATCCACCACGTGGATCACGACCGGGTGGCCGCCCTCCGTCGCGTTGACGGTTAACCGTTCCACGACGGAGAGACCCCGGGGACCGGCGCCGATGACGCCGATCGCACGTGTCTGCTTCTCTCCTGACATAGCTCTTCCTGGTAGCCGTGAAGGAGTGGAGGTGGAGCCGGACTACTGCTGGGCGGCCTCGGCCGTCAGCGCCGTGGCGTGGCGGGTGCGCAGCTCGCGCTTGAGCACCTTGCCGGTGGGGCCGGTCGGGAAGTCGCCCTCCTGCTCGGCCACGAAGACCGCGGCCAGCTCGGCCAGTCCGGCCGCCGCCAGGGCCTTGTTCGCCGCGTCGAGGATGGTGGCCGGCTCGGTGCCGGCCGCGCCCTCCTGGAGCCGGACCACGGCGATCGGCTGCTGGCCGTCGCCGCGCGCGCCGGGCACGCCGATGACCGAACAGTCCATCACCAGGTCCTCGCAGTCGGCGATCAGCACCTCCTCCAGCGGGAGGCTGTAGACCGGGCCCGTGGCGGTGTTGATCACGTCGACCGTGCGGTCCAGGTGGTAGAACCGGCCGTCCTCGGTGCGGCGGGCGATGTCGCCGGTCAGCCAGTAGCCGGCCAGCTCGAAGCTGCGGGTCAGCTCCGGGTCGTTCCAGTAACCCGGGGTGCGGGACGGGGTCTTGACCGCGAGGTAGCCGACCGTGCCGTCCGGCACCTCGTTGCCGTCGTCGTCCAGGACGGCGGCGTGCTCGACCACCTCGACCGGCAGGCCGACGCAGCGGTCGTCGCGGGGCGTCTCCGGGGTGGTGACCTGGCCGAACAGCGCCATGCCCATCTCGGAGGAGCCCAGCCCGTCGACGAACCGGGAGCCGGGCAGCACCGCCTGGCCGGCGTCGCCCTCGGGGAGCAGCCAGGGCTGGATCAGGCCGGAGGGGCGCTCGCCGAGCCGCACCAGCCGGCGGATGTGGCCGTAGTGCGCCGAGTCGCCGGTGTTGAACCAGGTGTGCACCTTGGCGGCGGCCTCCACCGGCGCCTCGCCGGTGGCGAGTTCGACGAAGGTGCGGGCGAAGGAGGCGACCATGGTGGGCTGGAAGGCCTTCATCACCGGCTCCACCGCGGTGCGCCGCCAGTCGCCCATGGTCAGGGTGGGCAGGCCCAGCAGGATCGTGGTGAGCAGGTAGCTGAGACCGCCGGCGTGGGTGTGCGGCATCAGCGACAGCAGCCGGTCGTACGGCTCGGCCGGGAAGCGCACCATGCGCGTCTCCTTGCCGACCCAGAACTGGCGGTGGGCCACCATGGTGGACTTGGGGGTGCCGGTGGTGCCGGAGGAGTGGATCAGCCCCACCACGTCCTCGGCGGCGTGCCGGTACGGGTAGACGTCCGGGAGCGTGCCCGACTCGGGGTCGTGCGCGCGGATCTCCGCGGACGGCACGATGAACCGGGGCCGCGGCTGGCCGGGCTTGTAGGCCGCCGAGATCAGCCGCGGGTCGTCCGCGACCAGGCCGACCACGCCGACGTGGTCCAGGTAGCGCTTGGCCGTCGGGATCGGCATCGCGTCGTTGACCAGCGCCGGGACGGCACCGAGCGCGGTGAGCGCCAGGAAGTGCAGGATCGGCTGGAGGCCCTCGGCGATGTAGAGCGCGACCGGATCGCCGGGCCGCACGCCGTTCGCCCAGTACCAGCGGGCGTACTGGTCGCGGATGGCCTCCAGTTCGCGCAGGCTGTACCCGCGCAGCGCCACCTGCCCGCGCTCGTCCGTCCGGTGGCTGTAGACCAGCGGCACGTCGGTGTTCGGGTTGTACTTGAGGGCGTACTGCAGGAAGTTGCCGGCCCCCAGGTCGGGCTCGACCAGGAACTTCTGCCGCACCGAGAGCGGCGCGATGGGGCTGAGGTCACTCATGGGAGCTCCTGGTGCTCGGGACGGTTTCGGACACTGCGACGTGGGAGCGCCACCACTCGCGCCCCGCCTCGCCGAGGGTCTGGATCGGGTCGTAGTACTCGTACGACTTGGCGAGCGCGTACGGGTCGTCCTGTTCCAGTGAGGTGACGTAGTTCTTGGACCAGTACGAGATGCCGCGCTCACGGTCGTAGTGCTCGGTCTGGTGCACCCAGCGCTTGCCGACGAACGGCACGTCGCAGACCAGCCGGGGCGTGGCGAAGCCCGGCAGGTACCCCATGACCGCCTGCTGCAACGCCTGGGTCTCCCACAGGGCGAGGCGCCAGTGCTCGGCGTTCGGGATCATGTCGCAGAGGTAGAAGTAGTACGGCATCACCCCGGCGCCGTCGAGCAGCGCGAAGCACAGGTCGAGCAGCGACTCGGGGGTGTCGTTGACCCCGCGCAGCATGACGCCCTGGTTGCGCACGTCGCGCACGCCGAGGTCGAGCATGCTCCGGGCGGCCCGCGCGTTCAGCGGGGTCACCTGCTGCGCGGAGTTGGTGTGGGTGTGCACGGCCAGGCTGACGCCGCGCTCGCGCGCGGTGGCGGCCAGCCGGCCCATGGTGCGCTGGGCGTCGTCGCTGAGCCAGTGCTGCGGCAGGTCCATCAGCGCCTTGGAGGCGAGCCGGATGTCCCGGATGTGGTCCAGCTCCAGCAGCGCCGAGACGAAGGACTCCAGCCGGGGCCACGGCACGTTGGCCACGTCGCCGCCGGAGACCACCACGTCGCGGACGGTCGGCGTCCGGCGTAAGTAGTCCAGCATGGCGTCGTGGCGGTCGGCCTGCTTGACCGTGAACTTCAACTTGAGGATCTGCGGCGTGGAGTTGCCGACCAGGTCCATCCGGGTGCAGTGCCCGCAGTACTGGGGGCAGGTGGAGACCAACTCGGCCAGCACCTTGGTCGGGTAACGGTGGGTCAGACCCTCGACCACCCACATCTCCGCCTCGTGCAGCGAGTCCCGCGAGGCGTACGGGTGCGAGGGCCACTCGGGGTCCCGGTCGGAGAACACCGGGAGCATGTGCCGGCGCACCGGGTCGGCGTACATGCTCTCGGCGTCCGGCTCGGCGTGCGGCACCATCATGCTGAGCACGTACGGCGGCAGCAGCAGCGACATGGTCGCCCGCTCCGCCTGGTCGCGCTCCACGTCGAGGTAGAACTCCTCGGACAGCAGGTCACCGTAGACCGACCTGAGCTGGCGGACGTTCTTCACGCAGTGCACCCGCTGCCACTGCGGATCGTGCCACTCCTGCTCGGTCACCTCGCGCCAGCCGGGGATCCGCCGCCAGTCGGGCTCCACGAGGGCTCTGTACCGATATGAGTAAGGCTGTTGCAACACACTTCCCCCGCAACATCGGTGTAGTGGGAAAAACCGGCGCGGTCGTGACATGGGAACGAGCGGCCCGAAGCCGCCCGTCGGATAGCCCGTCAGGAAAGTGAGAAAAGTCGTCCGGAGCCGAGGAGATACGGCCCGCTCAGTCCCCCGTGTCACGGCACGGCTCGGTGCCTTGCCGGGATCGATCCTGCGCCGTCCGGGAGCGGCGATCAAGCACGATTCCCGAATCGATCCATCCGCCCACCAGATCGTTGCAGGTCAGCCGTTCTGCGCCGTTCCCCCCTCCGTGATCGACGGCACAGACTGTTCACATTCGCCCCGCTCCCCCGCTCCCGGGGAGCCCCCGACGGGCAGCGCACCAGCGGCCCCGGGTGGCCTACCCGTTCGGGTACCCCCGTGGTGCAGCCGGCCCGGGCGCACCATCGACGTGCCCGAACACGCCTGTTCCGCGCCGGCGGCGACCAGAAGACTCCAGCTGTCAGGTCAACGGCTGACCGCCGGATGCGGCGGGGCGGTGAGGAGAGGGCGGCATGGTGACTGCGGGCGGGGCCTGGTGGTCGGACGCGGGCGGCTACGTGCCCGAGGTACTGGCGGCACTGGCGGAGCACCCCGGCAAGGTGGTGCTGCGCTACCCGGGTACGGAGCTGACCGCGGAGGACTACCTGCGGGCCGTCACCGGCACCTACCGCACCCTGCGGGCCAACGGCGTCGGGCGCGGCACCGTGGTCGCCGTGCTCACCGCGCCCAACAGCCCGGACATGCTCGGCGTGCGGCACGCCGCCCACCTGGCCGGCGCCGCGGTCTGCTACCTGCGCTCCACCAACCCGGGCACCAGCACGGCGATGCTTCCGCTCACCGACCAGCTCGGCATCGTGCGGGACACCGGTGCGACCGTGCTGTACGCCGACCGGACCAGCGCGGCGCGGGCCGCCGAACTGGCCGAGCGGTCCGGGGCCGTGCTGGTCGGCCCCGGGCAGGACGGGTCCGCCGGGACGGCGCCCACCGACGACCCCGGGGCCGTCGCCCCGGAGCGCGGGGAGCCCGACGACCTGGCGGTCATCATGTTCACCAGCGGCAGCACCGGCCGCCCCAAGGGGATCCGCAAGTCGCTGCGGTCCTGGGAGGGCACCGTGCGGATCGCGGTCGACACCCCCGCGGAGGCCGCCGAGATCACCGCCCTGTACAGCACCCCGCTGAGCCACAGCGCCGGCCTCCTGGTCGACGGCGCCCTGGCGGTGGGCGGCAGCGTCGTGCTGCTGCCGGAGTTCGACGCGCCGCAGGTGGTGCGCGCCGTGATCGAGCACCGCGTCACCCGCACCTTCATGGCCACCACCCAGCTGTACCGGCTGCTCGACCACCTCGAGGACCTGGGGCACCGCGACGCCCGGTCGGCCGGACTGGCCGGCCTGCGGAGCCTGAGCTACAGCGGGACGTCGGCGGCGCCCAGCCGCCTCGCCGTCGCCCACGAGGTGTTCGGCCCGATCCTGCTGCAGCTCTACGGCACCACGGAGAGCGGCCGGATCAGCTACCTCGACCCGGCCGGGCACGCCGACGCCGGCCTGGCCGCCACGGTCGGCCGGGTCTTCCCCGAGGTCGAGCTGGAGGTGCGCGACCCGGACACCGGGGTGCCGCTGGCCGACGGCCAGGTCGGTGAGATCCGGATGCGCTCCCCGCAGCTCATGGACGGCTACCTCGACCCGGCCCTGGACGCCGGCGTGCTGCGCGACGGCTGGTACCGCACCGGCGACATCGGCTACCGCGACGACCGCGGCTACCTCCACCTGCTCGACCGGGTCTCCGACGTGGTCAAGGTCGACGGGGTCAAGATCTACCCGGCCGTGGTCGAGCGCGAGCTGCTGACCGTCCCCGGCGTCGCCCTCGCGGCCGTCTACGGGGTGCGCGACGCCGACGGCACCGAGCACCTCCACGCCGCCCTGACCTGCCGCCCCGGCACGCTCGTCGAACCCGAGGCGGTGCGCAAGCACATCAGCGCCAACCTCTCCCCGGCCCTGGCCCCCGAGCGGGTCCTGGTGCTCGACGAACTCCCCATGAACCCGACCGGCAAGCCCGACAAGGCGCGGCTGCGCGAGCACAGCGCCGCCACCGCCTGAGGCCCCGCGTCAACCCGAACTCCCGTACCGGTCAAGCCATTTCGCATTTCGTGTCGAACGAGAGGAACTCCCATGCCCCGGCACCTCGACTACTTCACCGAGCAGCTCACCGAGGAGCAGCGCCGTACCCGCACCTTCCTGGAGATCGGCCGCCGCGCCGGCAGCTTCCCCAGCGCGATCGCCCGCACCGCCGACGAGGACAACGAGATCACCGTCTGGTGCAGCAACGACTACCTCGGGATGGGGCAGCACCCCTCCGTCCTGGCCGCCGTCCACGACGCCGTGGCCCGGTTCGGCGCCGGCTCCGGCGGCTCCCGCAACATCGGCGGCACCAACCACCGCCACGTGGAGCTGGAGCGCGAACTCGCGGACTGGCACCGCAAGGACGCCGCACTGCTCTTCGCCTCCGGCTACACCGCCAACGACGGCGCGCTCGCGGTGATCGCGGGCAACCCCAAGGGCACCGTGGTCTTCTCCGACGAGCTGAACCACGCGTCGATGATCGACGGCCTGCGGCGCAGCGGCGCCCAGAAGCGCATCTTCCGCCACAACGACGTCGCGCACCTGGCCGAACTCCTCGCGGCGACCGACCCGGAGGCGCCCAAGCTGATCGTGCTGGAGTCGGTGTACTCCATGTCCGGTGACGTGGCGCCGCTCGCCGAGATCGCCGACCTGGCCGAGCAGTACGGCGCGACCACCTTCCTCGACGAGGTGCACGCCATCGGCATGTACGGCCCCGAGGGCGCGGGCATCGCCGCCCGCGAGGGCATCGCCCACCGGTTCGACGTCATCATGGGCACCCTCGCCAAGGGCCTCGGCACCGCCGGCGGTTACATCGCCGGGCCGCAGGACCTGGTCGACGCGGTGCGCACCATGTCGCGGGCGTTCGTCTTCACCACCTCACTGCCGCCCGCGACCGCGGCCGGCGCCCTGGCCGCCGTGCGCCACCTGCGCGGCTCCGACGCCGAGCGGGAGAGCCTGGCCCGCAACGCCCAGCTGCTGCACCGGCTGCTCCAGGAGGCCGACGTGCCGTTCCTGTCGACCGACTCGCACATCGTCTCGGCGCTGGTCGGCGACGACGCCCTGTGCAAGGAGGCCTCGGCGCTCCTCCTGGACCGGCACAAGCTGTACGTCCAGGCCATCAACGCCCCCAGCGTCCGCGCCGGCGAGGAACTGCTGCGGATCGCCCCGTCGGCGACCCACACGGAGGCCGACGTGGAGAAGTTCGCCCAGGCCCTGGCGGGCATCTGGCAGGAGCTGGGGATCGCCACCGCGTCCGACCGCGCGGCCGGGCACACCACCGCGAAGGAGCTTGTGTGACTCGCTCCCTGGCTGCCGTGCTCGCCGATACGGCGGCACGGCGGCCGGACCGTCCGGCCCTGGTCCAGGACGACACCGTCGTCACCTACCGGCAGCTGTGGGACCGGGCCCGCCACTACGCCGCGGTGCTGCGCCACCACGGCGTCGGCCCGGGCGACCGGGTGGTCCTGATGCTGCCCAACTCCCCCCGCTTCCCGGCCGCGTACTTCGGGGTCCTCGCCCTGGGCGCGGTCGTGGTGCCGATGAACGCGCAGTCCCGCACCGCCGAGGTGGAGTTCGTGCTCAAGGACTGCGACGCGCGCGCCCTGGTCTGCGAGGGCACCGTCGTCGGACAGGGCGGGCCGGCGGCCGCGGCCGCCGGGATCGAGCTGTTCACCGTGGCGGACGAGCGCTCCGGCGGGATCGACCTGGACGCCCCCCACCCCGGGCGGCCGGTCACCGAGTTCGTGGCGGTCGCCCCGGAGGACCTGGCGGCGATCCTCTACACCTCGGGCACCACCGGCCGCCCCAAGGGCGCGATGCTCACCCACCGCAACGTCGTCACCAACATCGAGGTGACCGCCGTCTCCCCCTTCGCGGTCCGGGACGACGACGTGCTCTACGGGTGCCTGCCGCTGTCGCACACCTTCGGGCAGGTCTGCGTCATGGGCACCTGCTTCCTGGCCGGCGCCACCCTCGTCCTGGCGCCCCGGTTCGCCGCCGAGCAGGCCCTCCAGGAGATGGCGCGCCACGGCTGCACCGTCTTCATGGGCGTGCCGACCATGTACCACGCGCTGCTGGAGGCGGTGGCCGCGGGCGCGCCCGCGCACCGGCTGCGGCGCGCCTACAGCGGCGGATCCGCCCTGGCGGTCGCGGTCCTGACGCAGGTCCGGGAGGTCCTCGGCTGCGAGGTGTACGAGGGGTACGGCCTGACCGAGACCTCGCCCTGCGTCTCGTACAACCACCCGGGGACGCCGCCGCGGCCCGGCACCGTCGGGCTGCCGGTCACCGGTGTGGAGGTGGCCGTCGCCCGCGCCGACCTGGAGGGCCGGGTGGAGCTGCTGCCCGTGGGCGAGGTGGGCGAGGTCGTCGTCCGAGGCCACAACGTGATGGCCGGGTACCTCGGCCTGCCGAAGGCCACCGCCGAGGTGCTGGTGGACGGCTGGTTCCGGTCCGGGGACCTCGGGCGCCTGGCGCCGGACGGCTACCTCACGCTGGTGGACCGGAAGAAGGACGTGATCATCCAGGGCGGCTACAACGTCTACCCGCGCGAGGTCGAGGAAGTGCTGCTGCGCCACCCGGGCGTCGAGCAGATCGCGGTGGTGGGCGTCCCGGATCCGGCCCGCGGCGAGCAGGTCTGCGCCGTCGTGGTGCGCCGGGACGGCTTCGGCACGGACGCCGAACTCGTCGAGGGACTGGACGAGTTGGCCCGCCGGGAGTTGACCGGCTACAAGCGGCCGCGCCGGGTGGAGTTCGTCGAGCGGCTGCCGCTCGGCCCCAGCGGCAAGGTCCTCAAGCGCGAGCTGGTCACGCTGCTGCCGGCTTCGCCAGCAGGCCGAGTTCCATCGCCCTGACCACGGCGAGGGTGCGGTTGGGGCTGTTGAGCTTGGCGAGGATGTTCCCCATCAGCCGCTTGACGCCGTTCTCGGAGATGCCCAGGGAGCGGGCGGCCTGCTTGTTGCTGAGGCCGCCCGCGACCAGTTCCAGTACCTGGGTCTCCCGCGCCGTCAGCGCGACGGCGGGGCCGGGGTCGGCGGGCACCAGCAGGCGCCGCGCCAGGCTCGCCGACACGTGGAAGCGCCCGGCGGACACGTCCGAGACCGCCTCCCGCAGCAGGCTGAGGTGCAGGGCCGACCGGTCCACGAAGCCGTGCACGTGCGGGGCCCAGGCCGGGGTCATCCGCTCCTCCGGGCCGACCAGGACCACCAGGCGCACGTCGTGGTCGCGCAGCCGCCGGGCCGGCGCCGCGTCCGGGGCCTCCGCCAGTTCGGCGGCGGAGGTGAGCAGCAGGTCCGGCGAGAGCTTCGGGGCCGCCGCCGCGGCGTCGGCGACGGTCGGGTAGCTGAAGATGCTCGCGATCGACTCCAGGGAGTGCAGCATCCCTTCGAGCCCGTAGCGGTGGATGTCCTTGCGGACCGCCAGGGCCACGGTGAGGCCCGGCGAGGACCGGGAAACATGGGAGAACCGGGAGGACTGGAAGGGCTGGGAGGACTGGGACGTCGGAAGGGACATGATCTCCTTCTCCTGTACGAGGGTGGGGTCCTCGGGTCGTGCGAGGGTGGCCGCCCCGGCCGGGGCGGCCACCCTGCTGCTCCGGTCGGCGGCGGTCAGTCGGTCAGGACCGGCTCACCCTCGGGCCGGGGAACGGCCGTCGGGGCGTTCTGCGGGGCGACGGCCGCGGGGGCCTGCTGCCGCACCAGCCACAGGCCGGTGAACACGGCGCTCACCAGGGTGACGACCCCGGCGGTGAGGAACGCGGTGTTCAGGCCGCTGCTGTAGGAGGCGCCGTGCTCCTGGCGCGTGCGCACGATGGCGCCGAGCACCGCGACCCCGAAGACCGCGCCGATCTGGCGGGTGGTGCTGCTGATCCCCGAGGCGAGGCCGCCCTCCTGGGCGCTGACCGAGGAGATGGCCGCCCCGGTCAGCGGGGACATGGTGAGGCCGAAGCCGACCCCGGTGACGGCCAGGCGCCACCACACGTTCAGGTACGGCGTGTCGGTGTGCACGGCGGCCATCGTCACCAGCCCGGCCCCGGCCAGCACCAGGCCCACGGTGACGACGCTGCGGAAGCCGAACCGCGCGGCGATCCGGGCGGCGTACGGGCTGCACACCACCATCGCGAGCGTGCACGGCAGCGTCTCCATCGCCGAGCGCAGCACCGAATGCCCCTGGACGGTGGCGAAGAACTGGGTGAAGAAGAAACCCGAGCCCATCAGGCCGAAGCCGACCACGATCATCGCCGCGTTGGAGACGGTGAACAGCCGGTGCCGGAACAGGCGCAGCGGCAGCATCGGCCGGGCCGACCGGGCCTCGACGACCAGGAACAGCACCAGCAGGACGACCGTCGCGGCGAAGCAGGACAGGATCAGCGGCGCCGTCCAGCCCTTGTCACCGGCCTCGGTGAGTCCGAAGGCCAGCGTGCCGACGACCAGGAGCGCCAGCACCTGGCCGGGCACGTCGAGCGGGGGCGCCTCGGGGTTGCGCTGGTCCGGCAGGATGCGCGCACCGACGAGGAGCGTCACCACGCCGATCGGGATGTTGATCAGGAAGATGGCCCGCCAGTCGAAGGCCTGGACCAGCAGGCCGCCGGCCGCGGGCCCGACCGCGAGGCCGATGCCGCTGAACGTGGCCCACTGGCCGATCGCCTTCACCCGGTCCCCGGGTACGGGGTAGCCGGAGGCGAGCAGCGCGAGGCTGGCGGGGCTGAGCGCGGCGGCCCCGATGCCCTGGAGGATGCGGGCGGCCAGCAGCCAGCCGACCGAGGCGGACAGGCTGCACGCCAGCGAGGCGAGCGTGAACACCGCCATGCCGCCCAGGAAGATGCGCTTGCCGCCGAAGCGGTCCGCGAAGACGCCGCCGGCCAGCAGCAGCATCGCCACCGCGAGCACGTAGGCGTTCACGATCCACTGCAGCCCGGTCAGGGTCGTGTCCAGGCGCTTCTGCATGTCCGGCAGCGCCGCGCTGGTGATGGTGTTGTTGAGGAGGACCATGAACTGCCCGATGCAGGTCACGGCGAGCAGGGCGACCCTGTTGTGGGGACGGATCCCGTCGGACACAGGGGTGGCTCCTTGTCGAGAGTCGGGGTAAGGGGACGCGGGGAAGAAAGGGTCGAGGGCGGACGGGTGGTCAGGTGCTCGGCCGGTCGGGGTGTGCGGAGGTTCGGGGCGGGCGGACTCGGGTCAGTCCGCGCCGTACATCGACTCGATGGCGTCCGCGTGCAGCTCGGCGATCGCCGTCCGGCGCAGGCTGAGCTTCGGCGTCAGTTCGCCGCTCTCCGGCGTCCACGGGCCGGGCAGCAGGCGGTACTTCTTGATCTGTTCGACCCGGGCGAGGACGGCGTTGGCCTCGGCGACGGCCTGGTCGAGGGCGGCCCGGACGGCCGGGTGGCGGGCCGGGTCGGTCAGCCCCGCCGGGTCGACCCCGTTGGCCCGTGCCCAGGTGGGCAGCGCGTCCTCGTCCAGGACGAGCAGCGCGGTGACGTACCGTCGGCGGTCGCCGATGGCGGCGGCCTGGCCGATCAACGGGTGGGCGCGCAGCAGGGATTCCAGTCTCGTCGGGGCGATGTTCTTGCCACCGGCGGTGATGATCAGCTCCTTCTTCCGGTCGGTGATGGTGACCAGGCCGCGGTCGTCCACGGCGCCGACGTCACCCGTGGGCAGCCAGCCCTCGGCGTCGGTGGCGGGGTCGAGGCCGCCGTCGGCGCGCAGGTAGCCTGCGCACACCACGGGGCCGCGCAGGAACAGCTCGCCGTCGGTGCCGGTCCGGACCTCGATACCGGGCCCCGGACGGCCGACCGCGCCCAGCGCGAAGACCTCCGGCGTGCTGACGGTGGCGGCTCCGGTGGTTTCGCTGAGCCCCCACACCTCGTACACGGACAGCCCGAGACCGGCCAGGAACTCCAGCACGGCAGTGGGAATGGGCGCCGCGCCGCTCAGGGCGCGGTGACAGTCGTCGAGCCCGATGGCGGCTCGGATCGGCTGCAGCACGACATCGTCCAACTTTTCATACTGGGAAGCAAGTTCGTACGGCACCGGCTGCCCGGCCGACCGCAGCCGGTACACCTCGGCGGCGGTCTCCCGCGCCTCGTCGACCGCCGCGGCCTCCTCGGGCGGCAGCTCCGCGAGCCGGGCGCGCGCCGCGACCGCCAGCTTCTCCCACACCCGCGGCACCCCGAAGAGCGCGTGCGGGCGCACCACCCGCAGCGCGGACGCCAGCTGCGCCGGGTCGTCGCAGATGGTGACGTGGCCCGCGTTGCAGATCGGCATGTAGATGCCCAGCACCCGCTCGGCGATGTGCGCCAGCGGCAGGTGGGCGATGGTGCGCGGGTGCGCGGGCACCGGGACGAGACGGTCCTGCATCATCGACTCGTGGATGACGTTGCGGTGCGAGAGCACCACGCCCTTGGGGTCGCCGGTGGTGCCCGAGGTGTAGACGACGGTCAGCGGCGTGTCGGGCGTCGCGGCGTCGGTCAGCTCGTCGAAGGCGCGCTCGTCGGGCAGTTCGCGGGTCAGCTCGGCGTAGGTGACGTAGCGCGGGTCACCCGCGGGGGCCTCGGCCGGCTCCACCAGCACGACCGCGCGCAGATCCGGCATCTCCGTCAGCACCGGCTGCCAGCGCCGCAGTTGCGCCGCGTCCTCCAGCACCACGACCGTGGCGGCGCTGTGCCGGGCCACGAAGCGCAGCTGCTCGGTGCTCAGCGTGTCGTAGGGGGTGCAGGCCAGCGCGCCGAGGTGGACGGCGGCCAGGTCGGCGACCCAGTGCTCGGGCCGCTTGGACATCCCGATCAGCACCCGCTCGCCGCGGCACAGGCCGAGCCCGGCCAGGCCGTGGGCGAGCGCGGCGGTCTCGGCGCGCAGCCGCGACCAGGTCCAGGTGGTGGCGTCGGGGCCGGGGCCGCTGGTGAGCGCGGGGCGGCCGGGGTGGGCGCGGGCGTTGCGGCGCAGCAGCCGGGTGACCGTCAGGTCCCCGGTGTCCAGGGACGGTTGGGGCGGGGTGGCCGATGCCACGGCGGGCTCCTTCGGTTGCGAGGGTCGTTCCGGCTTCACTCGGCGCCGCCGCGGCCGCGCGGGCGCACCACCAGGGGGAGGCTGCGCGGGTACGGCAGGGAGCTCGTCGCCATCCGGATCCGGGCGCCCGGCGCGATGCGCAGCTGCCAGCGGGTGGCGAGGGTGGCCAGGGCGACGGTCATCGTGGTGGCGGCGAGGTGCTCCCCGATGCAGCGGTGCGCTCCGACGCCCCAGGGGACGTAGGCGCCGGGCGGCGGGGCCTGGTCGGGGTCGGCCGCGGCGCGCTCCGGGTCGAACCGGTGCGGGTCCGGGTAGACGGCCGGATTCCGGTGCACGGCGCGCGGGCTGTAGCCGACCTCCGCGCCGGCCGGGACGAGGGTCCCGGCGAGGACGACGTCGTGCCGGGCGCGCCGGGTGGACAGCATCGGCGCGTGCAGCCGCAGCGTCTCGTCCACGACCTTCCGGGTGTACGAGAGCTCCCTGACCCGGTCGTAGCCGAGCGGCTGCCCGTCCAGGACGCGGACGGCCTCGTCGTACAGCCGCTGCTGCACCTCGGGCCGGACGGCCGTCTCGAAGACGGCCCAGGTCAGCGTGGTGCTGGTGGTCTCCAGCCCGGCGAAGACCAGGATCAGGGCCTCGCCGCGGATCTCGTGGTCGGTGAAGGGGCGGCCGGTGTCCGGGTGGGTCGCCTTCAGCAGGATGTCGAGCACGTCCGGTACGGAGCCGGGGTTGGCCCGCCGGTCCCGGATCAGCGCGTCGATGACGGCGTGGAAGCGGCCCATGGCGGCCTCGAAGCGCCGGTTGGCGGGGGTGGGCAGGGTCGTCAGGGCCTCGGGGAAGACGGTCCCGGCGAGCAGCTTGCCGGAGATCAGGCTGAGGGTGTGCCGGATGTCGCGCACCACGGCCGGGGCCAACTCCGCGCCGAACAGGGAGCGCAGCACCACGGCGGCGACGAAGTCGGAGATCTCCTCGTCCGCCCGTACCGGTGTTCCGGGCCGCCAGGCGCCGAAGCGCCGCTGCGCCTCCTCGACGATGGCCCGGGTGTGGTCGCGCACGCTGGTGCGGCTGAAGGCCGGCTGGAGGGTGCGCCGCTGGTGCCGGTGGTGCGCGCCGTCGGAGGCGATCGGCGGGTTCCCGAAGTGCCCGGCCAGGACGTCGAAGAAGCGGCCGCGTTCGAAGGCGTCGGTGTCGACCTGGATGCGGTGCACCAGGGCCGGGTCGTTGGCCAGGTACAGGCCGACGGGCCCGAAGCCGACCCGCACCAGCGGGTCCTCGGTCCTGGTGGACTCGAAGAAGGACAGCGGTCGGCGCAGCAGTGCGGGCACGTGGCCCAGGACGGGAACCCGCCCGGGGGCCGGCGGGCAGGGGGCGGTGGTGGTCGCTGACATGGCGCTACGGGCTCCTCGTCGTTGCCTGGGCGGCGGGTGCCGCGGTCAGTGGGAAGGGCCGGGCACGGTGCCGACGGCGAGCACGTTGCCTTCGCTGATGTAGCCGTCGGGGTCGTCCAGCGGGTGGGCGGGAGCGGCCGGGTCGGCGAACCGCCGCCACTCGCCGTCCAGGCCCAGGGCCAGGGCCTGCCCGGCCAGTTGGGCGCACGCGGCCTTGTAGAACTCCTGGGCGGCGGGGGCCAGTGGGGCGTGGTGCTCGATCAGGACGGTCCGCTGGCGCACCTCGGTGAGCCCGGCGCGCCTCAGGTGGCGGTGGAGCTCGCGGCTGCGCAGCAGCTGCCGGGCGTAGCCGGGCCGCGCGCCCGCGGCGCGGAAGAAGTCGGTGAACAGGTAGGGGTCGGCGGGCCGGGCGGTGATCAGGTGGGCGTCCAGGTCCTTGACCGCGACGGTGCCGCCGGGGCGGACCACCCGGATCAACTCCGCCAGTGCGCGGGCGAGTTCGTCGTCGTCCAGGTACTGCACGGTGTTGGCGCACCAGACGGCGTCGAAGCTGTCGTCCGGGTGGGGCAGGTCCAGCAGGTCCGCCGTGCGGACCTCGGTGGGGCAGGGCAGCCGCCAGGCGGCCGCGCGGTCGGCGGCGAGCGCGGCGTTCTCCTCGGCCAGGTCGACGGCCGTGATCCGGCCCTCGGCGCCGACCAGCGCGGCCAGGTGCGGCAGGAAGTCGCCGGGGCCGCAGCCCGCGTCCAGGACGTGCTGTCCGGGGCGCAGGCCGGCCCGGCCGAGCAGCTCCAGATAGGTCTCCTCGCAGGCGCGGAAGTGCGCGTCGACGATGGTGTGGTGGGTGAAGCCGAGGCCGGTCGAGGAGGTGTGGCCCCAGGCCTCGTGGTCCTCGGTCAGCATGCCCCGGCCCCGCTCCGGGCGTCCGCCGTGGCGTCGACCTCGGCCAGCAGGCCGCGGAGGGCGTCGGTGACCGCCTCGGGGGCTTCCAGGGGCTGGAGGTGGCCCGTGCGGGTGAGGGTGATCAGGCGCCCCTGCGGCAACGCGTCCGCGACGTACCGGGACTCCTCCGGGGCGACCAGGGCGTCCTGCGCGCCGGCGATCACCAGGGCGGGGATCCGGGCCGCGCGCAGCACGTCGGTGGAGTCGGGGCGGGCCGCGATCGCCCGCTGGGCCCAGGCCAGGGCGGCGGGGTCGGCGGCGCGGGCGTCGGCGAGGACCCGGGCGAGCAGCTCGGGGCGCTCGGCGCAGGTGGAGTCGGCGAGCAGCAGCGGGGTGACCCGCTCCACCAGCGCGGGCCGGTGGGCCGGGTCCTGGACCAGGTCCGCGAAGCGCAGCCGCTGGGCGGCGTCCTCGGGGTCGTCGGCGGTGGCGCGGGCGGAGAGCAGGGCGAGCCCGGCGACCCGGTCGGGGTGGCGGCGCAGGAACGCCATGGCCGCGTAGCCGCCCATGGACGATCCGACCAGGACGACCCGGTCCAGGCCGTGCCCGTCGAGCGTGCGGGCCAGGTCCTCGGCGACCACGTCGAGCGAGGGCGGGGCGTCGCCGAGCGGGGCCGATCCGAAACCGCGCTGGTCGACGGCCAGGACGGTTCGCCCCAGGGCGCGCAGGGCGCTCTCCTGGGCCGCCCACATCGAGGCGTGCAGGGAGAGCGCGTGCAGCAGGACGACGGGCGTACGGGCGCCGGGCGCGCGGGTGCCGGGCGCGTGGGAGCCGGACATACCGGTGGCGGTCACGGTCACCGGGAGGCCTCCGCCTCGGCCGTGGTGATGAACTCCCTTACGTGGTCGTGCTCCTCGGCCCCGCGGACCCACGCCAGGGTGACCGGGGCGGGCGGCAGGTCGTGGATCGGCACCACCTCGATGCCGGGCGGCGCGAGGTCGGCGAGCGAGACCAGCGAGATGTGCACGGCGTCGCCGGCGGCGACCGTGCGCATCATCTCCGGGACGGTGCGCACCCGGCGCACCCGGCGGATCGGGCGCCCGGCGGGGGTGCGCGGTGGTACGACGTCGTCCCAGACGTACGCGGGGAAGACGCCGGGCGGGGCGAAGGCGTCGTAGTCGGCGAGCTCCTCGATGGAGACCGACGCCCGCCCGGCCAGCGGGTGCCCGGAGCCGACGACCACCGCGCGGGCGTCCTCGGTGAGCACCCGGCTGGTGACCAGGTCGGGCTCGTTGATACCGAACTTCACGATCATCACGTCGAGTTCGCCCGCCCGGACGCCACGGAACGGGTCGGCGATGTCGTACTCGACCAGCTGCACGTCGGCCCGCTCGCGGTCGGCCAGCCGGACGATGCGGTCCACCACCTCGGTGGAGCCGTGGTAGCCGAACCGGACGGTCCGGGAGCGGGCGGCGGTCGGGATCTGCTCGGGCGTCGTGGTCTGCTCAGGCAACGCGTGCCTCCTCGGTCAGTCCGGCGGCTGCCTTGAGCCGTCCGGGAAGGTGCTTCTCGGTGGTCACGCGCACGGTCACCAGGCGCGCGGGGGCCCCGACGATCCGGGGCACCTGGTGCACCACCAGGTGGTCGCCGGGCGCGATGTGCCCGTCCAGGACGGCTTCCGCCAGCACGTGGTTGACGTGCACCAGGGCCTCCGAGATGGTGCACTCCGCGGTGGCGACGTACAGGTCGCGGCGGGCCCGCGGGCGGCCCGGCGGACGGGGCCCGGGGGGTATCTCGACCAGGGTGTCCGGCCGGTCCGGCAGCCTGGCGGGCGCGTCGAAGGTCTTGAGCAGCCGGCGCAGCGAGGCGGTCCGGGCGGCGGGCCCGGGCGCGGTCCACGCCGCGGAGCCGTCGGCGGCGGTGTGCGCGAAGCGGAACCGCTCGCGCAGCTGCTCCGGGTTGCCGGCGAGGAAGACGGTACGGGTGAAGGAGGTGCGCCAGTCCGCCGCCTGCCGGGGTTCGACGCCGAGGGCGAAGACACAGGTGTCGCGCACCCAGCGGGCCAGGTCGAAGCTCCTGAGCACCACCGCGACCGAACTGCCGGTGTCGCCCTCCGCGGTGATGTCGCTGCGGGCGGCGGTCAGGCCGTCGTACGAGCTCAGGTCGTGCCGGGCGGCGAGGTCGGGTCGGGCGGCGCGGATCCGCATCGCCTCCCGGGCGCGCAGGCAGTCCTGCGTCATGGGGGCGGCCGTCGCGCTCACAGGAACACCCCCCTCAGCAGGTCCTCGGCGGGCGCGGCGCCGCGCCTGCCGAGGAGGCGGGAGGTCAGCCGGTAGGGGTCGACGTACACGTGGTCCTTGCGGTGCCGCGCCAGCCGGTCGGACAGCGTCGGCCGGTCCGTCGCCGGGCCGGCCTCGTCCAGCAGGCGCGCGGCCCGCCGGACGTACTGCAGCAGCAGGTCGGAGCGGAACGACTGCTGCCATCCGGGGCCGAGCACGGCGATGAAGTACAGCCGCATGCCCAGGCGTACGGCGTCCTCGTGGTGCTCGGCGCGGGCGGCGTCGATCAGCGTCCCGGCGTGCAGCCCCTGCCAGCCGCCCTGCCGGGCGGAGCGGATCCGGCCCTCGATCGGCACCCGGCCGACCGACACCCGCCGCACGCGTGGGCCGAGCGCGCTCAGCACCCGCTCCAACTGCTGGTAGTCGGAGTCGAGTTCGTGGTCGTAGAGGAGCACCAGCTCGTCGAAGTCGGGGGCGAGCGGGATGAGTTCCCGCAGGGCGCAGGCCAGGTAGTTCGGTCGCCCGTCCGCGGTGACCAGCCGGCGCAGCGGCAGCCCGAAGCGGGTGAGGTCCAGGTAGACGGGGCCGCCGACCTCGCGCTGGTCCAGGCACATGCCGAGCGCGGTGAGCCGGTCGAGGACGGCCTCCAGGCCCAGGCCGGGCGGCTGGTGCCGCAGCAGGCCCGGGTCGTGCAGGCCGAGGGCCGCGTAGTGCCCGGACCACAGCTCCAGGACGCGGGTGCTCACCGGGTGCACCCAGCCGCGTTCGACCGCTTCGGCGTACGGGAGCAGGGCCTGCGCGGGGGCCCGCTCAGCCGCGCGGAAGGCGACGTACAGCTCGCCGATCCGCTCCTCGGTGAGGTCGCCGTAGTCGGTGGCGCCCCGGCTGCGGTCGAGGAACTCCCAGAAGCCCAGGGTCTGTTCGGTGGCGTGGTAGGTGGTGTGGCTGTAGCGGTAGGCGACGTCCGCGAGCGGGCGGGTGGCCCGGTACATCACGTCCGTCCACAGCAGCCCCTTGAGGTGGCTCGGCGTGAGCGGCTTGGACGGGGTGATGGTGACGGGCGCGAGGAGCACCCGGGGCCGGTCCACGGCGCCCGGCCGCGGGCGGGGGCCCGCCACGGAGAGGGTCGTCGTCATGCGCGAGTCCCTTCTGTCGCGGTGACCAGGCGGAGGAGCTCGTCCCGGCCGGGCGGCGGGGTCGGTGCGGGACCGGCGGGGGCCGCCTGCCGGACCCGGGCGAGGAACTTGTCGTCGGCGAACAGCTCCGCGGGCGTGCACAGGGTCATGAGCATCCGCGTGAGCCCCCGCCAGACCGTGCCGTCGGTACGGGCCGCAGCGGCAATCTCCGCGCCGGTGGGCAGCTCGCCGGGTGGCACCGGCGCGGCGGGGCGGCCGTCGACGGCGGCCTGCCAGCGGGCGCTGCGGAGCCGGTCGGCGCCCGCGGCCTGCTCGTACCAGGGCAGGAACAGTTCGTGGGTCATCCGGGCGACGGCCAGGCGCTGCGCGACGTCGATGTCGGGCCGCTCGGCCAGCAGGTCGGCGAGCCGGAAGGCGTGGTCGAGGGCGAGCGACATGCCTCGGCCGAAGAGCGGGTTGGTGATGCAGGCGGCGTCGCCGACCTGGAAGAGGCCCGGGACGGGGAACTGCTGCGGGCCGGCCGCCCCGCGGAGGGTGTTGGGCGGGCTGGAGATCACCCGCACCGGGGAGATCGGGGAGCTGACGCCGTCCGCCAGCCAGGGGGCGAGGCCCGGGGTGGCGCGGGCGGCCGCGGTGAACCCGGTGCGGGTGCGCAGGGCGGCCTGGAGGACGCGGTCGCCCGGCAGGGAGCCCAGGGCGATGGAGAAGGTGCCGTCGTCGCCGGGGTGCAGCACGCCCGCGTAGTGGTCGTAGACGTCCCCGACGCCGTGGCCGCGGTTGAGCGGCCCCGGCAGGGTGCGGCCCCGCAGCCGGTAGAAGCGGGTGTGGCCGACCAGTCCGGACGCGCTGGTGCGGTCGGCGGTCACCGGGATCCCGGCGGCGTGCAGCCAGCGGCGGGACAGCGCCCGGCGCCCGGTCGCGTCCACCACGATGTCGGCGGACACCCGCTCGCCCGCGCCGGTGACGACGGCCGCCACGCCCCGGTGCCCGCGGTGGAGTTCGAGGGCGACGACGGTGGTGTCGTGCCGGAGGGTGACCCCGGCCGTGTCGCCGACGGTCCGGTGCAGCAGCAGCTCCAGGGTGGAGCGGCGGCAGCCGAGCGCGACCAGCTCGGCGTCGCCGGGTTCCGGGGCGCTGTCGGCGGCGTCGGGGGGCAGCGCCCGGGTGAGGTCGAGGACGGGCGCGCCCGCGGCCCTGGCGGCGGCCAGCAGCCGCGGTGCGCGCTCGCGCAGCACGCGGACGCCGAGCGAGGTGAGGGTGTGCGACTGGAGGCCCTGGGGCGCGGTCGGGCGCCGCCACCCCGAGCCGGGATCCGCGCCGGACCACTGCGGCGGACTCGGGGCGCGCTCCAGGACCAGCACGCGGTACCCGATGCCGGACAGGGCGAGCGCGCTCGCCAGCCCGGCGACGCTTCCGCCGGCGATCACTGCGGTCGGCATGTCAGCGCCGCCGCCCGTGGACGAAGAAGACCCGGCGCACGTCGCGCTCGCTGCGCGGGGGCACCGGATCGGGCCAACGCCCGTAGTCGGCGCCATCCTCGCCGGGCTGGGTCGCCCGGACGTCGAACCCGTGCCGGTCGAAGAGCTCCTCCGGCTCGTCCGTGCCGAACAGCCAGGGGCAGCCCCAGCCGCTGAACACGTCCAGCAGGCCGCGCATGTGGGGCAGGGTCAGGGCGGCCGCGTTGACGATGTCGGCGGCGATCCGGCTGCCGGGGGCCGAGATCGCGGCCACCCGCTCCAGGACGCGGTGGGCGTCGGGCGCGGGGACGTAGTAGAGGAGGCCTTCGAGCAGCCAGGTGGAGGGGACGGCGGGGTCGTACCCGGCGGCCTCCAGGCGGGCCTCCCAGTCCGGCTCGGTGAGGTCGACGGCGACCTTCCGGTGGTCGGTGCGCGGCTCGGTCGCCCCGAGCCGCTCGGCCTTGTACGCGAGCACGGCCGGCCGGTCCACCTCGAACCAGCGCACCCGGTCGGGCCAGTCCAGGCGGTAGGCGCGGGAGTCCATCCCGGCCGGGGCCAGCACGATCTGGGTGGTGTCCGGGTCCTCGGCCGCCGCCCGGAGGTAGTCGTCGAAGAACCGGGTGCGGATCGCGTTGTAGTCGGGGGTGCTCGGGATGGTGCGCTCGCGGCCCGGCGGGAAGGTCGCGCGGATCACCTCGGCGAGCAGTTCGGGGCCGATGTCCCCGGCGAGGGCGGCGGCGTGCGGGTCCTGGTACAGCCGGTCCGGGCGCTCGCTCTCGGCGGCGCGCAGGGCGGCGGTGAGGAGCGCGGTGCGCTCGACGGCGTCCAGTGAAACGGTCATGTCGGTCCTCCGGTTGGTGGGTGCGCAGGCCCGCGGCGGCTCTTCGCCGGCTCAGCGGGCTGCTGTGCCGTGCCCTTCGGGGCCCTGCCCGGTCAGCCGGGCCCACTCCTGGGGGTCCTGTCTGAACAGCCGGTCCTTGACCTGGGTGGGCCGGATGCCGCTCTCGACCCGGGCCTGCCAGTCGCGCAGGAACGCGTCGGGGTCGAGGGGCAGCAGGGCCGGTGCGCAGAGCCCGCCCCGGCCGCGCGCCGTGCGGTAGTCGGCCGACTGGTGCTGGAGGGCCCGGTCGAGGAGGGCGGCGAAGCGCTCGGACTCCTCCCGGCTCCACGGGGTGCGCGGGGCGACGGCGAACTCGTAGCCCGGGGAGCGCCGCGGCGCCCCGGCGACCCGGCAGGCGACGTTGCGCAGTTCGAGGCCGGTGGCGTCCAGCGCGCCGTGCAGCGCCCTGATCACCTGGGCGTCGCGCAGCCGCTCGCCGGCCTGGTCGGAGCGGTTCGCCCGGCCGGCGTACTCCAGGCGCGGCACGCCGTCCTGGTGGTCGACGACGCGGACGACGTCGCCCACCGCGTAGCGGTAGAGACCGCCGACGTGGCTGAACACCACGTGGTAGTCGCGGTCCGGCTCCAGTTCGTGCGGGCGGAGGGTGGCGGTGTCGGGGCCGAGGTCCCGGTCGGCGTCGGCGAACTCGTACACCGCGGCGTTCGCCACCAGGCTGCCGGCCCGGCCGTGCCGGTCCAGGGCGACGCCCACCGGGCCCTCGGAGGCGGCCACCGGGGCGGGCAGGGCCACCACGCCGGGGCCGTACTCCTCGCGCAGCCGCGGCAGGTACAGCGAGGCCACCCCGGTGGTCCAGCAGAACAGCGCGCGCATCCGGGGCCAGACGTGGCAGGGGCGCACGGTGCCGTGCCGGTCGGCGAGGCGCTCCAGCTCGGCGGCGCGGGCGGGGTCAGGGGCGCGGTGCGGCAGTCCGCCGAGGGTGCCGTCGCGGACCTCCCGGACGATCCGGGGCCACCACAGGTTCAGCTGGTACGGCAGCGCGGCGACCATCGCCGGGTTGATCCCGATGACGCAGCGGACGTCACTCTCCACCGCCAGGCGCAGCCGCAGGTACATCTTCTCCGCGTGCCGGTCCGCCGCGACGGGCACCGGGAGGGTCGCCCAGGGGGCGCCGGTGCCGGGCTCCGCGGACAGCGGCTCCCCGAAGGCGGCGCCGAAGTCGACCTGGCTGGCGCCGACGTGGGGGCGCCCGGAGGCCGTGGTGGGCGGGGCCGCGATGGGGTCGTGCTTGAGGTTCAGCACCGCCCCGGGGGACTCCAGGACCTCCGGGAAGTGCTCGATGAGCGGCGCCCACGCGGCGTAGTAGAAGGGGAAGAAGGTGGTGCGCATGAAGCGGGGGGTGACCGGGATCTTCTTGTGGGCGCCGGTGCTGCCGCTGCTGGTGAAGAACACGGCGGGGTGGTCGGCGGTCAGGACGTTCCGCTCGCCGGCCGCGGCCCGTTCGATCCACGGTTCGAGGTCGGCGTAGCTCTGCACCGGGACGGCGCTGCGGTAGTCGTCCAGGGTGCGGATGCGGGCGAAGCCGTGCCGTCTCCCGTACTCCGTGCCCGCGTTGAACTCCAGCAGGTCGGTCAGCACCTGCTGCTGCCGGGCGGCCGGGTCGCCGAACGCGGCCCGCAGGGCCTGCCGTTCGGCGAAGACCCGCTCGCGGTAGCGCCGCAGCCGGACGGGGTCGGACCAGGCCTCAGCAGAACTCATGGCTGACCACCTCCCGGATCGCGGCCGCGGTGAGCTCCGGGTGGTCCAGTTCCTCGATGACGGTGACCGGCAGGCCCTGGATCTCGTCCCGCATGACCTTGGCGAGGTCGCTCTGGTACCGCCGGAAGCCGGCCCAGTCCGGCCGCGGGCCGTAGTGCTCCAGGACGTTGAGGTCGGCCCCCTCCCGGCTGCGCTGCCAGGTCGTCTCGGGCGGCACGTCGAGGTAGACCACCCGGCTCGGCCGGGGGAAGGTGCGCCACCAGTCGAGCAGGGGGCTCTCCCCCGCCCCGGCGAGGCGGCACTTCGCCAGCAGCTTGTAGTAGTAGGAGTCGACGAGGACGGGGGTGCCGGCGTCGGCGCGCAGCAGTTGGTCGCGCAGGTGGACGACGGCGGTCTGCACGAGCGTGGCAAGGAAGTCCGGGGACCACACGCCCGGGTGCGGCGCCACGTCCTTGACGACGTTGCGGCGCAGCCGGGCGATGAGCTCGTGCTCGGGGGCGAGGCGGGTGTCGTCCACGGAGAGGAACCGCCACGGGGGCGCGGTCCGGGCGAGTCGGTCGAGTGCCGAGGACTTGCCCGAGTAGTCGGGGCCGAGGAGTACGCAGAAGGGCGGGTGCCCGCCGTCGAAGTCGATGGGAGTCCTCCTCGCTACAGGGCCGACAGGAAGGTGTCGACGGCCAGGGACGCCTGGACCGGGTTGAGCCGGGGGTCGCAGAGGCTGGTGTAGCGCGCCGTCAGGGCCGTCTCGTCCGGCACGTTCGCACCCACGCACTCGGTGACGTCCTCGGCGGCGGTCTCCAGGTGCAGGCCGCCGGGGCGGATCCCGACGCCGCGCAGGGCGGAGACGAAGCCCCGGATCTCGTCGGAGACGTCGTCCAGGCGCCGGGTCTTGAGCCCGTTCGAGGCCTTGTAGGTGTTGCCGTGCATCGGGTCGC
This sequence comes from Kitasatospora sp. NPDC028055, assembly GCF_040637885.1. Taxonomy (NCBI): domain Bacteria; kingdom Bacillati; phylum Actinomycetota; class Actinomycetes; order Kitasatosporales; family Streptomycetaceae; genus Kitasatospora; species Kitasatospora sp. NPDC028055. Next base: position 96,132 of record NZ_JBEZXE010000025.1, read on the forward strand.
AGAGCCAGACGACGGGGTGGCCGGCGTTCTTGACGGCCTGGGCGAGGGCCGGCAGGTGGGTACGCACGTCGTCCTTGCCGAACCGGGAGATCAGCGTCAGCCGGCCGGGCTCGCGCTCGGGGTCGAGGCGCCCGACCACGTCGAGCAGGTCCTGCGGCTTCGCCTTGCCGCTCACCTTGCAGGCCACCGGGTTCATCACGTCGGCCAGCAGGCGCACGTGCGCGCCCTCGCTGTGCCGGGTGCGCTCGCCGATCCACGGGAGGTGGGTGGAGCCCAGGAACCAGCCGCCCGCGGACTCGTCGAACCGGACCAGGGCCGTCTCGTAGTCCATCACCAGGGCTTCGTGGCTGATCCAGGTGCGCCGGCCGATCGCCGGGCTGCGGTCGTGCCGCCCCTCGATGGCGTCGGCCACCGTCTTCGCGGCCCGGTAGGCGCGCAGCATCCGCTCGGGGTCGTGTCTGCGGGCCGCCGCGTCCGGGGCCTCGGAGTTGACGATGTGGCCGCGGAAGGCCGGCAGCGGGCGGCCGTCCACGTCCTCGGTGGGCGCGGACCGGGGCTTGGCGAACTGGCCCGCGATCCGGCCGATCCGGACGACCGGGAGCCCGGTGGAGACCGCGACGGTGTCGGCGAGGCGCACGAGGGCGCGCTCCTTGCGGACCGCGTGCTCGGCCGTGCACTCCGCGAAGTCCTCCGCGCAGTCGCCGGCCTGGAGCACGTGGGCGTCGCCGGCCGCGACGTCGGCGAGTTCGCGGCGCAGCTGGAGCAGGTCGGGCAGCCGGGTGAGGACGGGCCGGCCGGAGAGGTCGGCGCAGACCTCGTCGCGCCGGGCCGGATCGGCCCAGGAGGGCTGCTGGGCCGCCCGGTAGAAGCGCCAGCCGGTCTGGTCTCCGGCGTGCGAGTGCGGAGTGCGGGCCGCCTGTTCGGCGGTCGCGAGAGCCTGGGGCATGACAGTTCCTTCGCTGGGGTGAAGGGCGATCAGGCGGTGACGGTGCCTGGCGGTGACGGTGCCTAGTCGCTCGTGAGCTGGACCATGTGCGGGTTGAACTGCTCGTGCACATAGGCCCGTCCGCCAGCGGCGTAGTGGATGACGTACTCCTTGAAGGCGGAGTCCACCCACTGCTCGGTGAGGCTGTCCCGCCAGCGCATGAGTCCGGTGGACAGCTGCTCGCGGTGCTGGTGCACCTGCTGGTCGCGGAGCTGGAGGCCGATCGGGGTGAGCGCGTCGGGCACGCCCATCCGGCGGCGGGCGGCCCCGTCGAAGACCACCCGGTTGATGCTGACCACCTCCTGCTCGGGGGTCACCAGGCAGGAGCGGCGCTCCAGGACGACGGCGGTGTCGGCGAGTCCGAGCGCGGAGCGGATGCCGTCCGGGAGGCGGCCGGCCGGGGTGTCGCCCTGGGCGTCGACCCGGATCGACAGGTCGTGGCCGGTGAGGGCTTGCAGCAGCAGGGTGGTGGAGCCGTCGCAGGCCAGCAGCATCCGGGTGCTGGCGCTCAGTTCGGCGGTCGGCTGGAGGGGGCTCATCATCGGTCTCCTGGGCTGTCCTTGGTTGGTGTGCCGGAGGGGGGGAGCGTCCTGCGGTCGCGCCGTTGCGAGGGAAGGAGAGAAGGGGTGGCCGCGCCGGGGGGCGTGGCGCGACCACCCCGGTTCAGGGGGGCGGCGCGGGCGTCAGTGCGTCCGCACCGGTTCGGCCGGCCGGCCGTCGGGCTCGGCGCTGCCGACCCCGCCCGCGGCGGCGCTCGGCAGCGGCGGGCGGCTGCGCGCGAAGCGCTTCATCAGCGGCTGCTCCACGCCGATGTACAGCAGCCAGGAGAAGAAGAGGCTGATCAGCACTTCCAGGGCGAGGATCCCGGCCCCGACCGGCGCGCTGTGCGTGGCGCTGAGGCCGAAGCGGTCGACGAAGACGTGCACGGTGATGTCGTGGACCAGGTAGAAGGCGAACGAGACCTCACCGAGCCAGACGAAGACCCGCTTGCGCAGGAACGAGGGCCGGCCCGCGATGTCGGTGCTGGCCATCGCGGCGATCAGCAGGGCGACCGGGATCAGCGTCACGGCGCTCATCGCGTACAGCCACGGCACCCACTTCAACTCGACCACGTAGGCGACGGCGACCAGCGCCAGCGCCGGCACCACCGGGAACTTGATCCAGCGGCCGGTCATGACGATCCGGGCCATCAGGATGCCCACCGCGAACTCCAGGATCCGGAACGGCGGCAGCTGCCAGACGAACCAGTACTGCCACACGGAGGCCTGGAACTTCAACGGCATGGCGGGAGAGTCGGGCAGGGTCGCGTAGGCGATGGCGGGGACGGCGACCACGGCGGCGGCCAGGATGCCCACCCAGAGCCACAGCCGCTCCGGCCGGATCCGCTGGATCGCCCGGTGCAGCAGCGGGAAGCACAGGTAGAAGACGGCCTCGACGGAGAGCGACCAGGCGGGCGGGTTGATGCTCTGGAAGACCTTGGCGTCCGGGATCCAGGTGTGCAGCAGGAAGAGGTTGGAGATCCCCGCCGTCCAGGTGGCCTTCATGTAGGCGAACAGCGCCAGCGCGACGAAGAAGGTCACCACGTGGTTCGGGTAGATCTTGACGAACCGGCGCCGCCAGAACTGCCGGGGCTTGTCCCCCGGGCGGGCCGACCAGGTCAGCACGAAGCCGCTGAGGACGAAGAAGAACCCGACGCCCAGCCAGCCCGCCTTGCTGACGGCGTGCGTGACGGAGGTGGCGGTGCCGCCGGTGAACGGCGTGTAGGGCGGCAGGGTCGAGTGGAAGAGGAAGACCATGAACGCGGCGAAGAACCGCATGCCGGTCAGTGAGGGCAGCCGTGAGAAGCGCGCGGACGCGGGCACGGGTGTCCCGGTCGGACTGGACATGGTGAAGACTCCCGACGGTGAGGTGGGGGACGGCGGCCAGGTCACCCGGCCGGTGTGACTACGCCCTTGGCGTCCAGCAGGAACTCGGTGTAGTTGCCGTCGTGCGGCATGCCCGGCACCAGCTCCCAGGGGAGGACCGCGCCGTCGGTGATCTTCCGGACGGACGGGTCGAGCAGCGCCTGTCCGGTGATCGCGGCGTTCTCGGTCAGCAGGTTGAGCACCAGCGAGGGCCGCAGCGGGGCGATGCCGTCGGCCGGGCTCCAGGGGGCGACCACCACGAACGGGAAGGCCAGTTCGGTGCCGACGGCCGGGTGGTCCGCGCGGTCGGCGGCGAGGACCACGGGGCGGGGCAGGAAGGAGCCGTCGCCGAGGTCGACGAGGAAGTCCTCACCGTACAACGGGGTGCTGTGGTCGGTGAGTTCGGTGGCCAGCTTGGCCATCTGCCGGCGCAGCCCGTCGGCGCGCTCGCGCCCGACGACCAGGAGCACGCTCTCCGGGTCGGCGGCGGGCAGCACCGGCAGCTCGGCCAGTCGCCCGGCCAGGGCGGCCGCGGTGTCGTGGACGTCGTTGCTGGTGAGGACGGCCGAGAGGTTGGTGCAGCGGGTGCCGCCGTCGAAGGCCGCGCTGGTGGCCAGGTGGTCCAGCAGGGCGTCGGTCAGCGGCACGTCGAGCAGGGCCCGGGAGCGCCCCGGGCCGCGGGTGGCGACCCGGGCGCGGTCGCTCCAGTCGCTCACCGCCTGCTCGTTGCCGTAGATGATGCCGCGGTCGGCGGCGTTCAGCAGGAACGAGCCGACGGCGTGCGGGCTCGGCAGCACGGCCAGCTTCTCCGGCGCCAGCCCGGCCGCCAGCAGGGCGGCGGCCAGTCGGCGCGGGGTGAACGGATCGCGGCTGCCGGGCCGGACGACCACGCTGTAGCCGTGGTGCAGCGGCTGCACCCAGGTGGCGTGCGGCAGCGGGTGGTTGCTGGCCATCACGGCGGTGAAGAGCCGGCCCGCCGGTGCCCGGTGGACGCGGTGGGTCGGTGTCAGCCGGGCGGCGGGCAGCTCCGCCGCGGTGGTGGCGGGCAGCTCCTCGATCTCGGCGGCCATGTCCGCCAGGCCGCGCCGCACGGTGGTGGAGGCGAGGCCGGTGCCGCGCACGGTGTGCCGCACGTAGTCGTCGGCGCTCTCGCCGTCCAGCTCGGCGGTGGCGAACAGCCGCGCGGCCGTACGGAACACCGCCGGGTCGGGGGGCAGGCCGTCGGCGTCGCGGCGCAGCCGGTTGACGGCGGCCTGGGCGGCGAGCCTGGGGGCGAGGCCGATGTCCGCGAGCGGTTCGCCGTGCACGTCGGTCAGGACGGTGCGGTCGGCGCTCGGCCGGCTCTTCCCGGCGACCAGGGGGTCGATGACGAGCACTCAGTACACCCCCTCGACGACGTCGGCGTCCTCGAAGGTCGCCACGCTGGTCACCTCCGCCAGGCCGTCGACGCCGCCCTCCGAGGCCGGCCGGACCCGCACGGCGGTGTCCCGTTCCAGCACGTTGGGCAGGAACATCTCCTCGCTGACCAGGTGCAGTCTGACCCGGCCGCGCTCGCCGTAGCCGACCTGCTCGCCGTCCTCGTCCACCAGGTCCAGGCGGGTGGTCTCGGCGAACGGCTCGAAGACGCAGGCGTGGACGTCCTCGGGCGTGCGGACCCGCTGCGGGGCCACGCCCATCAGGCTGTTCCCGTAGATCCCCACCAGGCGGGCGTCGGGGAAGAAGTCCTCCCGGACCACCCGCAGGCTCTCCGGGCTGAACGAGGTGCCGGCCCAGATGATCGCCCCGACCCGGGAGGCGACCAGTTCGTGCAGCTCCGGCCGGGCGCAGATGGCCTCGATCAGCGGCGGCGTGGTGCTCAGCACCCGCACCGGCTGGCTCAGCAGGACTTCGCGGGCCTGGTCGAGGAGGTGGTCGATGTAGTCGTCGGCCTCCTGCTGCCGGCCGGAGCCGAGCAGGCGCTTGACCCAGCGCGGGTCGAGGTCGACGGTGTAGCACAGGCCGCCGGCGGGCTCGGCGTAGCGGGAGGTGTCGAAGGCCACCACGTGCGGGCCGGTGGGCCCCAGGTGCAGCCAGTCGCCGGTCTCGGGCACGCCGTGCTCGGTCAGCCGCTGCCTGGTCCAGGCGCCCATCCGGGAGCGGTAGTTGCCGTCGACGATGCGCTTGGGGGCGCCGGTGGTGCCGCCGGACTCGTAGACCCGGAAGACCTGGCCCGGTGCGGCGCCCCTGGGTATCAGGTCGGCCGCCGGGACGGTGCGCAGTTCGCGGCTGACGTCGGGGAAGCGCAGCAGGTCGGCCGCGCCGGTGACGTCGGTGCGCGGGTCGAAGCCGAGGTCCGCGCGGCGGGCGAGCCAGAACGGCGAGCCGGTGGCGTCGTCGAAGTGCCAGGCCATCAGGGCGCGGACGTGGGCGTCGAAGTCGGCCGCCCCGAGGGGTGGGCGGTGCGGGTCGGACAGGTGGGCGGTGGTGCTGGTCACGCGTTCGTCCCTTCGGAGCGGTGCGGCATCAGATCGGCTGGTTGAGCGCGTCGTCCACCTGGTGGGCGACCGCTTCCAGGCCGTTGCGGATGAAGTCGAGCTGCCGGTCCAGGGACGCCTGGTCGGTGGTGTTCATCTCGGCCAGGAGGATGTTGCGGGAGGCGTCCTGGGCGATCTTGGCGCGGCCGAAGCGGCGGTCCTGGAACTCGGCCAGCAGCTTCCGGAGGTCGCCGTCGCGGCCGAGCGTCTCGCCGAGCACGGCGGCGTCCTCGATGGCCATGGCCGCGCCCTGGGTGCGGTGCGGCGCCATGGCGTGGGCGGCGTCGCCGAGGAGCAGCAGCCCGTCCTGGTACCAGGGCAGCGGAAGGAGCACCTCCTCGATCGGCGCGTAGACGATGTCGTCGTCGGGCTCGATGCGGTCGCGCAGTTCGCCGATCAGGCCGGTGTAGCCGGCCAGCCGCTGGGTGAGGTGGGCGTGGAAGTCCTCCCGCGCGTGGCGCGGGTTGCCCGGCTCGGGCGTCACGTGCAGCAGGTACATGACATCCGTGTTGAGCGGGAAGAGGCCCGCCTTGGTGCCCATGCCCTGGAAGTACATGTTCCGGGTGACGTCGGGGTGCCGTTCGAGGGCCACCCGCCACACCGAGTAGCCGGTGAACCGGGGCTCGATGCCGAGGGCCGCCTTGCGGAAGGAGGAGCGGATCCCGTCGAACGCGACCACCAGGTCGTAGTGCTCGGTGCTGCCGTCGGTGAGGAGGGTCTCGACCCCGCCGTCGGCGGTGGTGGTCATCTTCTCCACCGAGGTGCCGTAGCGGATCGTGGTGCCCACGTCGACGCAGGCCTTCTCCAGGATCCGGGCCAGGTCCTTGCGCTGGATCGCGCAGTTGGCGGGCACGCCGTCGACCCCGAGCTTCGAGCGCAGCGCGAGCAGCAGCCGGGAGGCGGAGTCGTGGAAGTCGACCCGGTCGAAGGTGAAGCCGTGGCCGAGGACCTCGTCCAGCAGGCCGAGCTGCCTCAGGGCCCGCAGCGCGTTGCCCGGGATGTTGATGCCGACGCCGGCGACGAGGTTCTCCGACTGGATCTCGACGACGGTGGTGTCGATGCCCTGCTGTCCGAGTGCGGCTCCGGCGGCGAGACCGCCGATGCCCCCTCCGATGATCAGGATGCGGCGTTTCACTGTGACTCCTCACGCATGAAGGGACGGATACGGCTCACTGGTGCTGTTGCTGGGGCAGGCCGGCCACCCAGCGCGCGTGGTCGCGGACGAGCTGGCGGTCGGGGGCGAGGAGGAGCAGCACGCGGTCCGAGCCGATGAACTCGTCGGCGAAGGGGCCGCCCAGGTACTTGGTGGACAGCTCGTCGATGTGCTCGCGGGCCTCGGCGCCGAGGACCTCCTCGACCACCCGGCCGCGGACCTCGGCGAAGTTCAGCGGGTCGTCCTGCTGCCAGATGGTGACGGTGGCCCGCGGGTCGCGGCGCAGGTTGCGCACCTTCTGTCGCCCCACCTCGCTGTTGAGGGCGAGGTACTCACCCCGGGTGGAGACCCAGACGATCTGGGTCTGCGGGGTGCCGTCCCGCATCAGGGTGGTCAGGGCGGCGAAGTTCGGTCCGTCCGCGAGGGCGCGGACCTCCGGGGCGAGGCGGGGACCCGTCTCGACTTCCATCTCCTGGTGAGCAGACATGCTGTGTCCTTCCTGCGGGAGGGGGTTCCTTCGTTCGGGACGCGCTTCCTTCGTCGGTGCTCGGCCGCCGGTGGTACGGCGGTGGACGGTGCCAAGGCGGTGGTACGGGGGCGCGGTTCAGCCCTGCAGCGCGGGGCTGGACTCCTCCGCGTCCGTCGTGGGCGCGGCCACCGGCCGCGGGCGCTTGCGGTCGCGGCGCAGCGCTCCCACGCTGACCACCAGGGCGAGGCCGGCCAGCAGCTCGAAGCCGGCCCCGGCCAGCGGGTTCCAGCGGAGCAGGTCGGCGTCGGCGAGCAGTCCGCCGACCGCAGCGGCGGTCATCTGGCCCACGTAGACGGCGCTGTTGTTCAGCGCCAGGAGCATGTCGCCGCGGTCCCCGCCGATGCCCAGGGCCCGGTGCAGCAGCAGCGGGAAGCTGGGCCAGTGCACCAGGCCCCACACGCCGACGGCGAGCGCCGCGGCCACCGGCCACTGGAGGGTCGGGGTGAGCACCACCAGCCAGAGGCCCAGTGCGGTGATGGTGATCGAGAGGCCGACGACCGAGCCGAAGCGGTCGGCCAGCCGGCCGCCGACGAAGACCCCGCCGAAGCTGCCGACGCCGAAGAGCAGCAGGACCCACGACTGCTGACCGGCGGACAGTCCGGTGACCTGCTCCAGGATGGAGCCGAGGTAGGTGTAGACGGTGAAGGTGCCCGCGGTCCACAGCGCCGTCACCAGCAGGTGCGTGGGGGCCTGCGGGATCCGGATCGCGGCCATCCGCTCCCGCACCGTGGCGCCGGGGCCGGTGGGCACGTCCGGCAGGAAGAACTGGATGCCGGCCACCGTCACCGCCGCGAGCACCGCGACCAGACCGAACGCCCAGCGCCAGGACGAGAGTTCGCCGATCCAGTTGCCGATCGGCACCCCGAAGGCGATGGCGCTGGTCATGCCCGCGTAGACGATGGCCAGCGCCCGGCCGCGCACCTCGGGCGGGCTGATCCGGGCGGCCACCGCGGAGGCGTTGGCCGAGTACAGGGCGGCGCCCGCGCCGGTGATCACCCGGCTGATCAGCAGCACGGTGAAGTTCGCCGAGACGGCCGACAGGAGGTTGCCGAGGCCGAAGACGAGCATGACCCCGATGAGCAGCGGCTTGCGCCGGAACCTGGCGGTGAGCCCGGCCAGGATCGGCGCTCCCACCGCGTAGGTGGCGGCGAACGCGGTGGACGTCTGGCCCGCGAGTGCCGTCGATAGGTGCAGGTCCCGTCCCACCGCCGGCAGCAGGCCGGCGACGATGAACAGGTCGGTACCGGTTGCGAACGTTCCCAGCGCGAGCAGCCAGACCCGAGGGTCCACCCGCCCCGCCGAACTCGCCGAGCTCATCGGGGTCCTCCTTCTCCGGAGACGGTCGGTCAGATGGCGGTGTCCAGCGCGAGCTCCCGCCAGGTGTCGAGCTCCTTGGCGACGGTCTCGAGCTTGCTCTCGACCCGGGCGACGCAGTCCGCGCCGAGCGGCAGGCGCACCGGGGGCGCGTCCGAGGCGGCCACGGTGACGATCGCGCGGGCGGCCTTGACCGGGTCGCCGGGCTGCTGGTGGTTGTTGTCCACCGCCCACTCGCGGGTCTTGCCGACGGTCTGCGCGTAGTCGTCGATCGGGGTGGTGCTGTGCAGCGAGGAGCCGTCCAGGAAGTCGGTGCGGAAGACCCCGGGCTCGATGATCGTGACGTGGATGCCGAGCGGGGCGAGGTCGGCCCGCAGGGCCTCGCTGAGGCCCTCGACGGCGAACTTGGTGCTGTTGTAGATCCCCCAGCCCGAGCCGGCCGTGAACCCGCCGACGGAGCTGATGTTGAGGATCCGGCCGGACCGCTCCCGGCGCATGTACGGCAGCACCGCCCGGGTGACGGCGAGCAGGCCGAACACGTTGATGTCGTAGACCGCGCGCGCCTCGGCGTCCGTGGCCTCCTCGACGGCGCCGAGCAGGCCGCGGCCGGCGTTGTTCACCAGGACGTCGATCCGGCCGAAGCGCTCGTACGCGGCCCGCGCGACCTCCTGGGCCTGCTGCTCGTCGGTCACGTCGAGCGGCAGGTACAGCACCTCGCCGCCGGCGTCGCCGAGCGCCGCGCGCACGACCTCCGTGTCGCGCGCCGTCGCGACGACCTGGTGACCGCTGGCCAGCGCCTCCCGGGCGATGTGCAGGCCGAGGCCACGGGAGCTGCCGGTGATCAGCCAAACGGACATGAACTTCCTCCAACTTTCGGTGTGTTGCGGCGGCCCAGGGGGCCGGGACCAGCGGGTGTGGTTCTCAGCTGCCGGTGTGCTGCGCGAGGAACGGGCCGAGCACCGCGGCGAACCCCTCGGGGTCCTCCGCCAGCGCGTTGTGGCCCGTGTCGATCTCCGCGTAGGCGGCACCGGGTATGCCCTCGCGCAGCAGCTGCTGCTGGTTCGCCCCGCAGACGCGGTCGTGCGCGCTGGCGAACACCAGCGCCGGCGCGGTGATGCGGCCGAGCAGCGGACGCAGGTCGACGGTGAGGCCGACCTCGAACTGCCGCGCGGTGCCGGGCTGGAAGTTGTCGGCGATCTGCCGGACGAGCTTCCCGTGCTCCGCCTCGTTCGTCGCCTCCCAGTAGCGGGGGCCGAGGGTGGCCAGCGGGAACATCTGCGGAACGAGCGCGGTGCCCAGCTCCGCGTCGGTGCGCAGCAGGTCGAGCGAGTAGCGGAAGTCGGCCGTCATCCGCTCGTCGGTGTAGGCCCACCCGGCGTGCGAGACGACCGAGCGCACCCGCTCGGGGTGCTCGGCCGCGAGGCGCAGCGCCACCACCCCGCCGAGGGAGTGGCCGGCGAGGTGGAAGGTGTCGAGGCCGGCGTGGTCGGCCACCGCCAGCACCTCCGCGACCAGGTCGCCCAGGGTCAGCGGCCCGCCGTGGTCGACCGTGTCACCGGAACCGGACAGGTCCGGGGTGACGACGGTGAACTTCCCTTTCAGCTCCTCGACTTGCTGGGCCCAAGCGGCGCCGCGGGTTCCGGTGCCGTGCACCAGGACCAGAGCCGGACCGCTGCCTTCGATGCTGTACGCCACGTCGGCGTCGCCGCCGCTGATCCGTATCCCCGCACTCGGCATGTCTGGTGCCTCCTCAGGATTGGTCGACTACCGGACAAGATGGGACCATGAGTCGAGGTTGGATGCAAGTATCACTTTTAACTGAGAGCCAAGTACGAGAGCGATCTGGGCCACACCCGGAGCCACCGCCCGACCGCCCGACGGCGGAGCGGCGCAGGTGAGGGGCACATTCGGTGGCCAGCGATGCAACTAGGCGGCGCGAGTTCAATCTTGACCTTGCATCAATGATTGAACGACTATCACTCCTGTAGCACCGATGCTTCGCTCGTACATGAAGGCAGGTACGCCCCATGGATCAGCCCGAGGTAGCGTCCGACCGCGCGATCGCCGTCATCGGCCTGGGATGCAGATTCCCCGGCGCCTCGAACCCCGACGAGTTCTGGGAGCACCTGATCGGCAATGCCGACAGCGTCACGGCGGTTCCCGGCGACCGGTACGACGCGACCGCCCACCACTCCCCCGACCCGGCCACCCCGGGCAAGTCCGTGTCGGCGAAGGGCGGGTTCATCGGCGACCCCTTCGCCTTCGACCCCGGCTTCTTCGGCATCTCGCCCGCCGAGGCCCGCACCATCGACCCCCAGCACCGCGTCCTGCTCCAGGTCGTCTGGGAGGCGCTGGAGGACGCCGGCCTCCGCCCCTCCACCCTGGCCGGCAGCCAGACCGGCGTCTTCGTCGGCCAGGCCACCGCCGAGTACGGCGACGAGCACCGGCCGCTGACCGACCAGGACATCTGGCGCACCGTCGGCAGCCAGCTGCGGTCGATGGCCTCCGGGCGCATCTCGTACGCGCTGGACCTGCGCGGCCCCAGCATCGTGCTGGACACCGCCTGCTCCTCCTCCCTGGTCGCGGTGCACATGGCCCGGCAGAGCCTGCTCACCGGGGAGAGCGACCTCGCCGTCGTCGGCGGCGTCAACATCGTCCTCTCCCCCCGGGACGCCATCGCCTACTCGCAGGCGGGCATGCTCTCGCCGGAGGGGCACTGCGCGTTCGGCGACGCCGACGCCGACGGGTTCGTGCGCAGTGACGGCGTCGGCGTGGTACTGCTCAAGCGCCTCGCGGACGCCCGCCGCGACGGCGACCCGGTCCTGGCGGTGCTGGCCGGCAGCGCCGTGAACAACGACGGGCGCAGCAGCGGACTGCTGGTCAAGCCCTCCGTCCCGGGCCAGGCCGAGATGGTCCGGGAGGCCTGCCGCAGCGCCGGGATATCCCCGGCCGACCTCGGCTACGTGGAGGCGCACGGCACCGGCACCGCCGTCGGCGACACGGTGGAACTGTCCGCGCTGGCGGCGGCGGCCGGCCAAGGCCGCGCCCCGGGCCGGCCGCTGCGGACCGGCTCGGTGAAGTCCAACATCGGCCACGCCGAGGCGGCCGCCGGCATGGCGGGGCTGATCAAGACCGTCCTGATCGCCCACCACGGCGTCATCCCCGCCTCGCTCCACCTGGACAGTCCGCACCCGCTGATCGCCGCCCCGGGCTCCCCGGTCCGCGTGGTCACCGAGAACGAGCCGCTCGGGGACGGCGAGTCCAGCTACCTCGGAGTCAGCTCCTTCGGCCTGTCGGGGACCAACGCCCATGTCGTGCTGAGCCCGTACCCCGCCGAGGCCGCCCCCGAGTCCACCGCATCGGGCACCGGCGCAGACACCGCGACGGACGCCACCACGGACGGGCGCCCCGAGCTGCTGGTGATCAGCGCCCGGTCGCAACGCTCCCTGGAACGGCTCGCGACCGCCTACGCCCGCCACCTGCGCCCCGGCGGCGCGGGCCACCGGGAGCCCCTGCGCGACATCTGCGCCGCGGCCGCGCTGCGCCGCGACCACCACCCGTACCGGATGTGGGCGATCGGCGACAGCCACGAGCAGCTCGCCGACCGGCTGGAGGCGCTGGCGGCCGGCCGGGAGATCGCCGACGGCGGACGCGGCGAGGCCGGCTTCGGCCCGCAGCGCCGGACGGTGTTCGTCCTTCCCGGCCAGGGCGCGCAGTGGGCGGGCATGGGGCGCCGGCTGCTGGCGGCCTTCCCCGCCTTCCGCGACCGGATGGCCGAGTGCGACACGGCGATCCGGGCCGAACTGGGCTGGTCCGTCGTCGACCTGCTGAACCGCGAGCAGGAGGAGTTCCCCACCGGGATCGACGTCGTCCAGCCGGCCCTGTGGGCGATGGAGGTCTCGCTGGCCGCCCTCTGGCAGGACCTCGGCGTCAGCCCCTCCGTGTGCGTCGGGCACAGCATGGGCGAGGCGGCCGCCGCCGTGATCACCGGCGCCCTGACGGTGCGCGACGCCGCCGCCGTCATCTGCCGCCGCAGCCGGCTGATGGCCCGACTCGGCGGCCGGGGGCGGATGCTGGCCACCGACCTGTCCCCGGACGAGGCCGAGCTGGTCGCCGCCCGGTACCCCGACGCGCTGTGCGTCGCGGTGGAGAACTCACCGCGCTCCACCGTCCTCGCCGGGGATCCGGAGAGCCTCGCCCGGCTCGCCGAGGGCCTGACGGAGCGCGGCCGGCTGGCCCGGTTCGTCAAGGTCGACGTGGCCTCCCACTCCCCCGACATGGACGCCCTGCGGCCCGAGCTGCTCGACGCCCTCACCGGCCTCGAACCGCGCGGGACGTCGCTGCCGCTGCACTCCACCGTGCGCGCCGAGCCCGTCCCCGGGACGGCCCTGGACGCCCGGTACTGGATGGACAACCTGCGGCGCCCGGTGCGGTTCGCCGGTGCCGTGGCACAGTTGGCGAAGCAGGAGGAGAGCGTCTTCCTGGAGATCAGCCCGCACCCGCTGCTGACCTCGGCCGTGGAGGAGACCCTGGAGGCGCTCGGCGCCCCGGCCTTCACCGTCGCCTCGCTGCGCCGCAGGGAGCACGAGGGCGCCGAACTCGCCCGCGCGGCCGGCCGCCTGCACGCCGCGGGCGCCGGGATCGACTTCACCCGGTGGTTCCGGGGCACGGCCCGCCCCGTGCCGCTGCCCCGCTACCCCTGGGACGACGAGCACCTGCGGGTACCGGCCGCCCCTCCGGCCGCCACCGGCTTCACCTTTGAGCGGCCGCTGGACATCGAGGCGTTGGGGGCGTCGTTCCGCGGCACGGCCGTCGTACCGCCGATGGTGTACGTCGACGCCGTACTGAGCGCGGCGCGCGCCGAACTCGGCGGGCAGCACCGCCTGGAGGACGTCACCCTGACCGGGGAACTGGTCGACCGCAGACAGGCTCTCGGCGCCTCCCTCCGGGTCAGGCTGCGCCCCGAGGGTGCCGACCACCTCGCGACCGTCCAGGTCGTCACCCCCGGCTCGGGCAGCGAGCCGGCGCTGACCTGCCTGACGGCCCGGGTCACCGCCACCCCGCCCCGGGGCGGCGCCTCACCCCGGAGCCTGGACGCGCTGCTGGCGCAGTGCGGCGAGTACCTGCCCGGGCCGGACTTCTACGACGAGGTCCGCGGGTACGGCTACGACGTCCCCGACGAACTCGCGGGCGTCCGACGGCTCTGGCGGCGGACCGGCCTCGCGGTGGCCCGGATGCACCTGCCGGCCCCCGGGCACCCCGCGGCCTGGGAGGTGCCGTTGCAGCCGCTGCTCGCCGTGCTGCCCCACGGCGGGCCGGACGGCGCGAGCCACAGCTACCTGGCCGTCGGCGTCGACGCCGTGACGGTGCACGGTGACGCGACGGACCTGGCGAAGCCGGTGTGGAGCTCGGCCGTGCTCCGGCCGGTGGCGGAGGGCACGGCGTCCGGTGACTCCGTCGTCCGCGCGGACGTCGTGCTCCACACGGACGACGGGGACCACGTGCTGGCGGAGCTGCACGGGGTCCAACTCCTGCGGCTGACCGGCCCGGTGGCAGCGGAGGCCGGGCCCGTGCCCGCGCCCGCCGCCGTATCCGCCGCCGCGCCCGTAGCGGTGCCCGAGGCCGTACCCGCACCCGCTCCCGCGCAGGCCGGCGACCGCGAGGCGGCCGTGCTGACGCACGCCGCGGCGCTGCTCGGCACGACCCCCGAACGCCTCGACCGCCGTAGGCCGTTGCGCGAGCTGGGCCTCGACTCCATCACGGCCGTCCGGCTACGGCAGCGCATCCGGACCGCGACGGGCATCGACCTGCCCGTGGGGCGCCTGCTCGGCCAGGAGACCATCGGCCGACTCCTGGAATCGACTGAGGTTTAAACGAATACTACGCATCAAAGTTAACTTCTGGTATAACTCCGCAGAGGAGGACCGGGCCCGGCCGTACGGGCCGTGCAACAGATGGTTACAAGGTCCACTCCCTTGTCGCTGGAGAACGTATGCATACTGCTGACCCCCCTCTCGCGCCCGTTGTCATGGGCCGCCGCGAACGCAACAAGCAGCGGATGAGGGAACGAATCTTCTCCGCCGCCCTGAGCCTCTTCGCCGAGAAGGGCTTCGAGCAGACGAAGGTCGACGACATCACGGAGCGCGCCGACGTCGCGCGCGGCACGTTCTTCAACCACTTCCAGCACAAGGAAGAGCTCGTCACCACCTGGAGCAGCCAGCGCCAATCGAGATTCGAGGAGAAGATGCGGCAGAGGACGCCCTCGAACGACGACCTGTGCGTCGCCCTCGGACGGTGCATGACGGCACTCGTCGAGATCAACGAGGAGGAGGAGCCGGAGTTCAACCGGGTCATGCTCACCTCGTGGGTCCGGGCCGGCCTGCCGATCACCGAACCGCCGCGCACGGCCGAGGTGTTCGCCAACGTGATCCGGGCCGGACTGGCGGAGGGCCGGATCAGGCCCGGCGTCGACCCCATGCAGGTGGGGTACCTGCTGCGGGACGCCTACCTGGGCGCGCTGTTCCGGTGGTGCCGCGGCGACTTGAAGGGTGACGGCCTGGCCGCGGAGCTGCAGCGCATCGTGGACTTCCTGCTGCCCAGCATCGTCGACGACAGCCCCGTCGCCGGGAGCCGGAAGTAGCCGTCGCGGCCGACCCCCCTGGTGCGCGGACCCACGCACGAACTCGAAGGCGCCGCCCGATCACCGGGCGGCGTCTTCGAATTCGGCGGGACAGCTGTGACGGATCGTCAGTGCGACGCGCCCGCACCACCCTTGGCCACGTCCCGGATCAGGCAGGTCAGGCGCGAGGTGCAGACCCGGCGGCCCTGGTCGTCGGTGATGACGATCTCGTAGGTCGCCGTGGTGCGGCCGCGGTGGACCGGGGTCGCGGTGCCCGTGACCGTCCCCTCGCGCATCCCCCGGTGGTGGGTGCAGCTCAGCTCCACGCCGACCGCGACCCGCTCGGGACCGGCGTGGAGGGTCGCGCCGATCGAGCCCACGTGCTCCGCCAGGACGGCCGAGGCGCCGCCGTGCAGCAGGCCGTACGGCTGGGTGTTGCCCTCGACCGGCATGGTCGCCACGACCCGGTCGGCGGTGGCCTCGACGAGCACGATGCCCATGCGGTTGCCGAGGTGCCCGGAGGCGAACATCGCCTCCAGGTCGACGCCGCCGTCGGCGAAACGGCTGAGGACCTCAGGCGGGATCGCCACGGTACGCGGCATGGTCTGCGTCTGGGTCTGCTCACCCATGGGTGCGGCTCCGATCGGCGATGGGGTCGAGAAAGGATCGCTCGTACGGACTGTAGTTTGCCCCAGCTGTCCATCGCCGCACTGTGATTGACGTCTCCCCGTCAGAAACTGCGCGACGCCGCGATCCTGACCCACATGAACATGAACCTGGCATGTGACTCTAAACTTAAATCCTAGTATAAGTTATGCAAGGGCTGACCCAGCCCTCCACGGGCTCGTTCGGACGCCGCGCCGGTGACCGGGGAGCTCCCACCCCGTGGAGCAGGACTTCAGGACCTGACACCCTCACCACAGGAGTACGCATGGCCGACGAAGCCGCCGTCGCACTTGTCCCGACGGGCCGCCGGGAGCGCAACAAGCAGCGGATGAGGGAACGTATCTTCTCGGCCGCCCTGAGCCTCTTCGCCGAGAAGGGGTTCGAGCAGACCACGATCGACGACATCACGGAACGCGCCGACGTCGCCCGGGGCACCTTCTTCAACCACTTCCAGCACAAGGAAGAGCTCATCACCACCTGGAGCAACCGGCGCAGAGAGCTGCTGGAGGAGAAGCTCCAGCAGGAGGCGCTCGCCGAGGTGGACGTGAGCAGAGCCCTCGGACGGTGCATGACGGCGCTCGTCGACATCAACGACGAGGAGTCGGCGGAACTCAACCAGGTCATGCTGATGTGCTGGGTCCGGGCGGGCCTGCCGATCACCGAACACCCCTACACCGCCGAGATGTTCGCGGACGTGATCCGGACCGGCATCGCGAAGGGCCAGATCCGCACCGGCACCGATCCCCTCCAGGTCGGCCACCTCCTCCGCGACGCCTACCTCGGCGCCCTGTTCCGGCTGCGCCGGAACGACCTCAAGGACCTGGACCTGCGGCTGGAACTCCAGCGCGTCCTGGACATGGTCCTCCCCAGCATCCTCAGCGCCGGCCCGCACTGACCCCTCGACCGGCAGGCTGCGGGTCGGCCTCCGGCCCGCCGCCCAGCGCCCAGCGCCCAGCGGCTCGGCGCGGGTCTCGGGCGGGGCTCTCGCGCCGGGTCAGGCCGGCGTCGGGCCGTCGTCGGTGAGGCCGAGCTGGTGGGCGAGGATCGCGGCCTGGGTGCGGTTGTCCAGGCCCAGGACGGTGCCGCGTCCAGCGGGTCCGCCCGGCGGGTGCCAGCAGCCCGAAGTACCAGCGCTCGAAGAGGTCGTCACCTTTCGTCCTGAGCGACTCGACCGGTCGAGAAGGCGGTGGCCCGCCCGGATGTGCCGGGCGGGCCACGACGGCGTGCGGTGCGCGGGGACCGTCGGTCGCGGACCGTCGGTCGCGGTCCCTTCGGCGGGTCAGCCCGAGTGGTCGCCCCTCTCCTGTACCAGGGGCGGCGGCCAGCTCGCGGGGATGTCATCGGTGCGCGGCGCGTACAGCCGCAGGGTGACGGAGAAGTTCCCCTCAGTGTCGATGGGGAGCCAGTTGGTCGCCCGCAGCTCCGGGTCGGCGATCGGGTCGGCCTGGATGTACAAGGTGGTCGCGCCCGTGTCCGAGTCGGCCACGGGGGCGACGTAGTGGCCGACCGCGTAGATGTCGGCGGGGTTGGCGATGAGGAAGCTGTCGGAGTCGTAGGCGGTCAGCGACCAGAACCCGTTGACGGGCGGCAGCTGCCCGGCGGGGAAGGTGAGGGTGTAGCGGAGCGGCGCCCCGGTGTCGTCGGTCGCCGCGCCGGCGATGCTCGGGTAGAGGGCGTCCTCGGGGAGGTTGGCCCCGAGTCCGATCGCGGTGATGTAGGCGCGCTGGGTGTAGTCGGTGCCGTAGTAGCCGATGTCGGTTCTGGTGAAGGTCCAGCCGTTGACCGGCTCAGAGGCCTTGTGCCGACTGATCCTGGACAGGCCGAGGTGCTTCGCCAGCCCCAGCTGGGCGTCGGTGGGGAGCTTGGAGCGGTCGTACGGGTGGACGCCCAACTCCTCGAGCACGGCGGACATCGCCGCATCCGGCGGGTTGAGCGGTGTGCGGGTCAGCAGGGCGGCGAGCTCCTCGAAGAACTCGGGGCCGGTCATCGTCACGTTGACCAGCTCGGAGGGCGGCGTGCTGGGGACGTCGGGGTCGTAGACGCCGTCCGGAGGAACGTAGCTGCCGTTGTTGGGCCACGCGCTCAGCGGCAGCAGCCGCATCAGGTTCTGGTAGCCGGTGACGGTCTGGATCTCCTCCTCGCCGGTGTTGTGGATCTCCGTGCGGCCGAGCAGCCAGATCGTGTCGGTCGGCATCCGCAACCGATGGACACCGCTGGGGAGTTCACCCTGCCAGTCGGGTCCGGTCAGCGCGTAGCAGTAGACCTCGGCGCCGGTGGCCGGGTCGGTGACCGGCGTCGCGAGCGGCTTGATGCTGTTCGGGTCTCCGACGACGTTCGTCCACGCGTCCAGGAGCTCCATGAGCCAGTAGCGGCCCTCGTCCATGACCGGCACCTCGAGCACCATCGGCTCGGCCGCGAGGTCCAGCCACGCCTGGGTGTAGAGCGTGTCGACGTTCGGTCGGACCACGTCCCTCATCTCGGGCGTGGGTGGCGCGGAGTACTGGAGGAGCTGGTTCGGCGGCGCCTGCGTCGAACCCACCTTGACGGTGTTCGTCTGCAGCCGCCGGGTCAGCTCCATCGTCACCAGCGAGTAGCCGAAGACGTACACGTCCGTTGCCGATCCTGCCGAGTGCTGCGCGGAGTCGTGCGGTAAGGCCATGCCATCGTCCCTTCCAGGTGCTTGGAGGCGCCGACGCTACAGTCCGCATCCGGGCGGCTACAGGAGCAGAACAAGCCATTTGTGGAGGTCGTCCCCAACCGGAATCTTCGAACTCCGCTGGTGATCAAGTAGGTTGACTGAGTGTCAGTTCGGCGCCGGGCAAGTCCGGTCAGGCGAACTCCGGTGTCATGGCGGCAGCGATCTTCAGGTGTGGAGCGGCCTGGTCGTCAAGGTGCAGGCGCTGGAGGGTGCGCCCGAGCATGAGCCGGAGGTAGGAGTCGTCCGGCACTTCGGCCACCAGCTGTTCCAGGGTCTGCCGGGCGCGGCCGAGCTGGGCGGAGGTGAAGTAGGCGCGGGCGGCGAGGCGGCGTACGTTGAGGTCGTCTCCGTGGTCGTCGAGCAGCGGCCGGAGCAGGGTGAGCGCTCCGAGCGGGTCGCGTAGGTCCAGGAGCGACTCGGCGTACCGCAGGCGCCCGACCTCTTCGGGGACATCGCGTTCCGGTCCTGCGGCGGCGAGGAACTCGGCGATGACGTCGGGCGGTTGGGCGCCGGCCAGGGCCCGGTCCCCGACGACGATCGTCGGGGAGGTCCTGATGCCCCGCGCCTTGCCGATCAGACGGAGCTCGCGGACGGTGCGGTCGGCCGCGTCGGTGTCGAGCAGAGCGGCGGCTTCGGCGAATCCGGCGGTGGCCGCAATGGTCCGGAGCGTGTCACGCGCGCTGATGTCGTGGCCCTCGACGAAGTGTGCCCGCATCAGGTGCTCGGCCACGGTGTCCTGCAGCGTGCTGCCGCCGTGCTCGTGGGCGAGGGCCAGGAGACGGTGGGCGTCGTGGCTGCTGGACCGCCAGGCCGGGCCCCAGTTCGGTCCGAGTCCTTCGGCGGCTGCGATTCGGGAGATCGGTACCCGGTCGGCTGCGGTCGCCCGGCTCTGCGTGGTCGATGGGTCCACCGCGCACCGGGCTGCGGCGGCGTCGATCATCGGGTCGCGCCGGTCCGGTTCCGTCGGGACGGCCTGGGCCGGGGCCGTCGGGTCGATCCGGTAGGGGCGCCAGACGACATCGGTGTCGCGGGCGGACCACGCCGAGTCGGCGAGGGCTGCCTCCAATCGGCGTTTGCCGATGTAGGCCCAGGGGCAGACCACGTCCGCCCAGATCTCGATGCGCATCCTCGCCCTCGTGTCCTGTCTGAGGTTCCTGCTTGCCGTGCGGTTGTGCAGGCCGGTGCGGGCGATGGGCGCCGCGGCCGGCGGAGTGGGTTGACGACCGGGGGGCCGGTGCGACCCGGCCCCCGCGTCCGAGGCGGTCAGCCGATGAAGTCGGCGAGGTTCCGCTTGAGTTCGTCCTTCGGCAGGGCGCCGACGATGGTCTTGACGGCCTTGCCGCCGGCGAAGACCTTCAAGGTCGGGATGGACATGATCCCGTACTGGGTGGCCAGGGCGGGGTTCTTGTCGATGTCGACCTTCACGACCGTCAGGCGGTCGCCGTGCTCGGCGGCGATCTGGTCCAGGGTGGGAGCGATCATCCGGCACGGGGGGCACCAGGTGGCCCAGAAGTCGACCAGGACGGGCTTGTCGCTCTGAAACACGAGCTCCTCGAAGTTGCTGTCGGTCGCGGTGATGGTGGTGCCGGCCATGGGAGTTGTCCTTGATCTGTTGGTGACTCGGGGCGAGTCGGGGTGAGTCGGGGTGAGTCGGGTGGCTCGGGGTGAGGGGTGAGGGGTGGTGGTGGGGCCGGGCCCGGTCAGACGACGGCGGCGACGGCGGCGGCGGTGGCGGCCAGGGCCTCCACGCCGTCCAGGGCAGCCAGGTAGCGCTCGGCGTCCAGCGCGGCGGAGCAGCCGGTGCCGGCGGCGGTGATGGCCTGGCGGTAGGTGTGGTCGACGACGTCGCCGGCGCCGAACACGCCCTCGATGTTGGTCCGGGTCGAGGGGGCGTCGACCTTGAGGTAGCCCTCGGCGTCGAGGTCGAGCTGGCCCTTGAACAGCTCGGTGCGCGGGTCGTGGCCGATCGCGATGAACAGGCCGGTGACGGGCAGCTCGCGGGTCTCGCCGGTGGTGCCCCCGTCCTTCGACACCGTGCGCAGGGTGACGCCGGTCAGCTTGGGGTCGCCGTGGATGGCGTCGACGGCGCTGTCCCACTCGAAGCGGATCTTCGGGTCGGCGAAGGCACGCTCCTGCAT
>NZ_JBEZXE010000026.1:0-14475 GCF_040637885.1 Kitasatospora sp. NPDC028055
GGTCTGAAAATCACCCGTCACGCCCCCTTCCGCACCCACCCCCTCCACCGCCCCCTCCCGCAGCGCGTCCCTCTCGCCTTGGGCGGGTGAGGGGGGAGGGGGGTGGTGGGCGCGCGGGGCGTTGCCCGCGCGCCCATGGGGCAACACCCCGCGCGCCGGTGACGGCTCACCTCCATCGTCCCCTTGCAGCGGCCCTCTTCGTCCGCGCCCCATGGGCAGCGGGCGGTGCCCGTGGGGTGACAACTGGTGGTTGTGGGTGGGGGTGGGGGGTTGTTGGACCGGGTGGGGGTGGGCGGGGTGGGGTGGGGGTCTGCCGAGTGGATGGGAGTGCGGGGATGAAGGCGCTGGTGGCGACGGGGGAGTCGGGGGAGCTGGTGCGGTTCGCGGAGGTGGCGCAGCCGCAGCCGGGGCCGGGGGAGGTGCTGGTGAAGGTGGAGGCGTTCTCGGTGAACCGGGGGGAGACGTTCCAGCTGGAGGCGCCGCAGCCGGGGTGGCGGCCGGGGAAGGATGTTGCGGGGCTGGTGGTGCAGGCTGCGGCCGACGGGTCGGGGCCGGCGGTGTGTCGGCGGGTGGTCGCGCATCCTCCGGCGGGCGGGTGGGCCGAGTACGTGTGTGTGCCGGTGGGGTCGGTGGCCGAGTTGCCGGACAGTCTGGACGCGGTGCGGGCGGCGGCGTTGCCGTTGGCGGGGCTGACTGCGTTGCGGTTGCTGCGGACGGTGGGGGCGGTGGCCGGGCGGCGGGTGCTGATGACCGGGGCTTCCGGTGGGGTCGGGCACTACTTCACCGAGTTGGCCGCCGCGGCCGGGGCCGAGCTGACGGTGGTCACCGCCTCGCCGGAGCGCGGTCGTCGGCTGGCCGAGCTGGGGGCGGCCGAGGTGGTGCACGACCTCGGGGAGGCGCGCGGCCCGTACGACCTGGTGCTGGAGTCGACCGGGGGTGCGAACCTGCCGGTGGCGCTGGCCCGGTTGGCCCGGCGGGGCACCCTGGTCTGGTTCGGGCAGGCCTCGCGGACGCCGGTGACCCTGGACTTCTTCGACTTCTTCAAGGGCCCCGAGTCGGCCACCCTGCGGCACTTCCACTACGCCGACTCCGACGTCCCGTACGGCCCGGACCTGGCCACCCTGGTGCGCCTGGCGGCGGCCGGCCGGCTGACCCCGGAGATCGGCCGGACGGCCCCCTGGGGCGACACCGCGACCACCCTCACCGACCTGCGCGACCGCCGGATCCGCGGCAAGGCCGTGCTCACTCTCGTCTGAACGGAGAATCCCGTCGTGTCGTTCTTCGACACCCCCGGTCTGCTGCCCGCGTACGTGGCGGACGCCCGCCCACGGGCCCACGGAGCCGGTCTCGACCTGTACGAGTACGACCGGGTGACCGCCGGGCTGGCCGCGCTGGAGGAGTGGCCGGAGGCGTTCGGCGCCACCGGCCGCCGGTACGTCGCCGAGGCCGAGCGGGCCGAGGCCGAGGGGCGGACGGTGACCGCCGGCACCGCCTACCGCTGCGCCGCCCGCTGGTTCCACGCGGCCGGGCTGATGCCGCACCCCGACCGGGCCGGCGCCGCGCGGCTCGCCGCCGAGGCGGACGAGGCGATGCGGCGGTCGTTGGCGCTGCTGGAGCCGGGCGCGCGGCGGGTCGAGGGCGAGGGCTTCGCGGGCTGGCTGCGCCGGCCGGCGGCGGTCCGGGGCGGGGCCCCGGTGGTGCTGGTGGTGCCGGGCATGGACTCCTCGAAGGAGGAGTTCCACACCCTGGTCGAGGCCCTGCTGGCCCGGGGGGTCGCCGTGCTGGCGATGGACGGGCCCGGCCAGGGGGTGCTGGCGGCCACCAGCGCGCCGGAGCCGGACTACCACCGGGTGGTCGGCCGGGCCCTGGACGCGCTCGCCGACCGGGAGGGCCTGGACCTCGACCGCGCCGCCGTGGTCGGCCTCAGCCTGGGCGGTTACTACGCGGCGCGGGCCGCCGCCCACGAGCCCCGGCTGCGCGCCGCCGCGACGGTCAGCGGACCGTACCGGCTGGACTGGGCGGAGCTGCCCCCGTTCGTCACCGAGACGCTGGTCCAGCGCTGCGGGAGCCCGGAGGCGGCCCGCGCCTTCGCCGACCGGCTGGACCTGACCGCGCTCGCCCCGACGATCACCCTCCCGCTGCTGGTGGTCGAGGGCGGCGAGGACCGCATCCCGGGCGTCACCAACGCCACCGTCCTCGCCGAGCACGCCCCGAACGCCGAACTGCTGCTCGTCCCGCACGGCAACCACCTGCTCGGCACCGCCCTGCCCGACTGGCTCCCGGCCACCGCCGACTGGCTCGCCACCCAGCTGGCCTGACGGCCAACCGCCGTCCCGCGCGGGCGAGTTCGGGAACGCTTGAGGCCCCGGAGAGTGAACTCCCCGGGGCCTCCGCCGGCTTCGGTGTTCGGCCCTGCTACTCGCCGGTGACGCCGTCGATCAGCTCGCGGATGATGTCGGCATGCCCGTTGTGCCGGGCCGTTTCCTCGACCATGTGCATCAGCACCCATCGCACGTCGGTCTTGCCATGGCGGAGCGTGTGGGTCTCCTCCAGGTCCGCGAGCGCGGCAATGATCTCGCGGCTGCGGGCACAGGCCTTCAGATACCCGGCCACGATCTGCTCGATCGTGTCGTCCGGGGTGACCTTCGTATCCGCTTCCGGGTCCGCCTCGGTGATGAAGAGCGCCGGCTCGTCCACCTCGGCCACGCACCGGGCAATCCAGTAGTGCTCACACTCGGTGAGATGCTTGACCAGCCCCAGCAGGCTCGTCCCCGAAGGCACCGGCGAGAACCGGGCCTGCTCCTCGGACAGTCCGTTCAGCTTGGTCAGAAGTGTCGCCCGGTGCCAGTCCAGCCAGGACGCGAGCGACTCGCGCTCGGCAGCGATGTACGGCGGGTCCGTGCGCTCGATCGATATGGCGAAGGTCATGACCGCGAGTCTGTCAGCCGTGGCGTACCCGGCGGTCGTCGCACGGCCTGCCCTCGCGCGGGAGGACGGCGATCGTCCGCCGTCCCGCCGGCGGCTCGCTACGCTGGGTGTGGTGAAAGCCGAACGAAGCCTCGCGATGTGGCTGGCCGACCGCACTCCTTCGCAGCTGACCGAACTGCTGGAGCAGCGCGAACTTCCCTACGCGGCAAGGGTGGCGAGCCTGACCGACCTGGCCGGCCACCTGCTGACGGACGCCTCCACGGCCCTGGGGCTGAGCGAGATCAGCCTCGGGGACCTTCAACTGCTGCTCGCTGTGGCGACCTTGGCCGAACGGTTGCACGGTCCGCTACCGGCCGTTGCGCCTGCTCATCACCTGTTCATGGGCTACGGCGGCCGTTCTCCACGGCTCGACGCGCCTGCGGTCGACCCCGCTGACCGGTCCGTGACCCGGGACCAGCTCTTCCGATTCCTGCAACTCGACGGCGCGGGTCGGTCCGCGGCCGAGGCCGCGCTGTCCCGGCTGACCGAGCGGGCCCTGGTACTGCCCTCGTCCGGAAGCAGGGTCGTCGTTCCGATCCTGGTCCACCGCCAGGCGGGTGAAGGCGGCGGTTACGGTCGGCCCGCCGAACAACTGCTCACCGAGGCCTTCAACGCTCCGGAGATTCACCGCATCGCGCAGGGGCTGGGGCTCGCGAAGGCGCCGACTCGGGACGAGGCGCAGCGGCAGATCGTGGACGTGCTCAGGGACGCGAAGCGCGTGCGCGCCATGGCCGCCGAGGCGCCGCCCGCGGCCTTGGACCTGCTGGACAAACTGGTCCCGGGCCCGCCACTGCTGCGCACGCACTGCTTCGTCTCCCGGTACGGCGGCTTCTATCCGGGTTCCGGAGGCAAGTTCACCTTCCGGGAAGGCGGCTCGGGAGATCCTGGCACGGACTGGCTGGCCGCCCGCGGCCTGGTTCTTCCGGTGGATGAGGACCTGGCGGAACTGCCGCGCGAGGTGGCCGACGCGTTGCGCGACCACGACCGCGCGCCGAGCTACCAGTCTGCCCCGCCCCCGGTCGAGGGCACGGTGGAGATCCCGGATGGTGCAGTCGAGAGCCAGGCGCAGGCGGCGTTGGCCGAGGCGGCTTCCCGGGTCGAGTCGATGCTCCGTCAGGTGGCCGTGCAGCCGCTCGCTGTGCGCAAGGCGGGCGGAATCGCGGTCCGGGACACCCGTCGGCTGGCGAAGGCGGTCGGCATGCCGGAGGAACAGGCCCGGCTGTGGCTCGACCTGGCGAACAACGCGGACCTGATCACCCCTTGCGCCGAGGAAGCGGAGGCCCCGACGAGAGGACGGGGCCGCGCGCGTCGGCCGGAATCGCAGCCACCTGCTCGGATGCTGCCCACCGAGCGGTACGACGAGTGGCTGGCGGCTCCACCCGCTCAGCGGCTGCTGCCGCTCGTCGCCACCTGGGCGGTGGTGCCCGAGGTGTTCAGCTTTTGGCCGGACGAGAAGGACACCCCGGTCGCGCTGGTCACGCCGGAGGACGGCGAGGCTGTCGATCTGCGCCGTGCCGTGCTGGAGGCTCTGGCCACCCTTCCGGCCGGGCACGGAGTCCCCACCGGCAAGTCCGCTCGCGCTCGGGCGACCGCTCTCGCCGGTCTCATCGCCACGGCGGCCTGGTTCCGCCCGGCCGCCCTCGCCCAAGGTGCGTGGGAGGCTGAGCGGGTCGAGGCGACCCTGGCGGAGGCGGAGCTGTTCGGGGTCGTCGCCCACGGAGCGCTGACTCCGCTCGGGCACGCCGTGCTCGGGCTCCTGAGGGCGGGTGCACACCGCCACTTCCCCGCCGTTCCGGGCGCCGGGCCGGCGCTGCGGGACCATCCTGCTCTGGACGACGCGGTTCGGCAGCTGTCCACAGCCCTGGACGCGCTGCTGCCCGCGCCACAGACCACCGCCCGGTTCCAGGCGGACCTCACGGCCGTGGTCGCCGGAGCCGCGGCATCGGAGCTGACCGACCTGCTGGCCGCCTGTGCGGACCGGGAGTCGGAGGGGCATGCCGTGGTGTGGCGGATCACCCCTGCGGCGGTCCGCCGGGCGCTGGACTCCGGACTGGACGCCGCCGACCTGCTGGCTCGGCTGGCCGACGTCTCCGAGGGCGGGCGGCCGCTTCCGCAGCCCCTGGAGTACCTGATCAAGGACACCGCGCGGACCCACGGCAGGATGCGAGTGGTGCGCTCCGCCTGCTGCATCCGCTCCGATGACGAGGCACTGGTGTCGGAGCTCGCCGCGGCCCGTGCGCTGTCCAGGCTCGGGTTGCGACGGATCGCGCCGACCGTACTGATCAGCACGGCCGAGCCCGAAGCCACCCTTGCCGCGCTTCGGGCCGCCGGCTACGCCCCCGTGCTGGAGGCGGAGACCGGGACAACGGTCATCGAGAAGGCCCGCCAGGAACGCGGTCCCGTGCGCATGCCGCCACTGTCCGGAGCACGACCTCGCCACGGCAAGGGGCCGAGCACCGCCACCGCGCTGGCGAGCGCGTTGCTGGCCGGCCGTTGACCTCGCATCTGACTCACCGACGGATCAGCGTTCCGAAGGCACGGCCTTGCCTGCGGGGCCCCGATCCAGGGGCGTTGCGGCTGGCGACGGACCGGTCAGGGGGTGGGGGCGGGCGATGCGGACGGGGGCATCAGGCACGGGGTGGTGACGCTCAGGACCATGCGGTCGTTGCCCGCGGTGCTGGCGACATCGACGACGTACCGGCTGCTGGGGTGGCGTGCGCTGACGGTGGAGTCCGGTTCCGCGCCTTGGGTCTCCTGGTATTCGGTGATCTTGAGGCCCTCGCTCGTGAGCCGGTCGCGGACCTTGCGGACGACGTCGTTGTGCTGGGCGTTGGGGACGTTGCTGTGGACCCCGTAGATCAGGATGTAGCGGTCGTCGGGCGCGGTCTCGCCGTTCTTGCCGATGCACGAGGTGAAGACGGGGTCGGCAGGTTCGTCGTTGATCCGGATCCCGGCCGTCTGGGCCAGGTGCTCGGTGAGCTGCTTCGCCCAGTCGAGTGTTTCCTGCCGGGATTTGACGGGCAGGGGATCGTTCTTCCCTGTTCCGGGGCTGGACATACAGGCTCCGAGGGTCGTGGCCATCAGCGCCGTCGCCAGGAGCTGCTTCAGCCGGGTACCAGTGACTGGCGGATGGGCGATCAGGTTGCGCATGGGGGCTCTTTCCGGCCGGCGGTTCAGTGGGGTATCGAACCCCAGATCGGGTCCTCCTTCCATGTGGTGTGGGGCGGCTTCCCGGCGATGATCCTGCCCTGGTTCTTCAGGCTGTCCGAGCCCTCGTCCCAGTAGCCGCCGTGCCCGGACGTGTCGATGTGGATGTTGTTCCCGCCGAATCCCGCGATGTGCGGGCTGGGGCCGAGCGAGAAGCCACCGACCGCGCGGGTGGGGTCGTCGGTGGCCTCGCCGATCCAGAGGTGATCGGGGTTGACGTTCAACTGCTCGGCGGTGAGGACGCCCATGCCCGGGCTGCCGAGAGTGACGATGTCGTCGGCGTCCAGGCCATGGCCTCCTCCGCTGTCGGCGACGCCCACGGCGAAACTGCCGTAGCTGTGCGCGATGTAGCTGAGGTGGGTCCTAGGCTCGCCGTGCGCCACCCTGAGGCCGTTGGAGAAACGGCGCATGTCCTCGGCGCCGTCGAGTCCGCGCATGGGGCTGGACGCCCCTGCGAGGCTCTCCGGGGCGTCGTAGCCGAGGTAGGAGATGACTGAGACGGTTTCGCCGGCCTTGGCGTACTGCTTGCCGTAGCCCTGCAGCTGCCGGATGCGGTCGATCTGGCCCGGCACCCCGTTGATGTCGGTGTTCGTCCCGGGCACGAACACCGAGGTGTGGCTTGCCTTGTCGGGGTTGCCGGTCGCAACGATCGCGCGTCCGTCTCCCCCGTACGCCTCGGGGTCGATCGCGAGGAGGAACAGCTGGTGCTCCTCGTCCTTCGCGTCGGCGTTCTCCTCCAGCTTCTTCTTGATCTCCGTCAGCGCGGCCTTGCGCTTGTCGTACGTGGTCTGGTCGAGGCCGAAGGAGGCGGGCGTCCCGGCTTGGAGGGCGTCGAGCTTCTGGTCGAGGACGAGGCGGTTGGCCTCGTCGCGGGCGCCCGCCGGAATGCCGTCCAGGTTTCCGATCCGGGCCGCGTTCAGGGCGAGGTAGGTCTCCTGCTGGTCGGGTGTGAGGCCCTTCCACCAGTCGGCGTTCTTCTGCGGGTCCTTGCCGTCGGGGATGTACGGATCGGCCAGCCCGAGGTCCTTCATGACGTCGGCGACGTCGGTGCGGGTCTCGGCCATGGCGCCGTTCGCCCGCTGGTCGCCGAGGATGTCGGCACCCAGGTGGCCGAGGGCCTTGTTGCCCTGGTCGCTGGCCGTCTGGGCGTCCTTGATCGCCGTGTCGATCCGCTGCTGGAAGCCGGTCTTGAGATCGGTGAGGCTGCGGCGCGCGGCCTGCGCGTCGGGGTCGTTGTGCTCGCCTGGACCCTCGGGCGGGAGGCCGACAATCCCCTCGGCGGACACAGTCAACTTGGCATCCTGGGCGCGGTGCACGGCGTTGGTCAGGTTGGTCTGCGCCTGGTACATCCGGTCCGCGACCGTGTTCAGGGCCAGCGCGGCGGCCTCCGCCTCGACCCGGACGATGCCGAGCCGCTGCTCGGTCTGGTCCATGAACGGGAAGGCGGCCTCGGCGTCCGCGCCCTTCCACCCCCGGCGCAGCGGGCCGTTCACCTGGTTGCGGTGCCGCGTGGCCGTGGTCTCCATGCTGTGGGCGAGCGCCTTCCACGCCTTCGCGGCGTCGCGCAGTCCGTGCGGGTCGAACGCGACCAAAAGTTCGTAGGCACTGCTCACTGCGCGGCCTTTCGCTGGCTCCAAGCGCTTGCGGTTGCCTGCTCGTTGTGCGCGTGGGTGTCGGCGTTGGTCTGCAGGTTGGTGCTGGTGTCGGTGAGTCGCTTCCGGAGCGCGTCAAGCGGCGCGGCCCAGTCGCTGCCGAGCTTTCCGAGCCCTGCGGCAATCGACCAGCCGGTGAGCTGACCGGAGGCGGTAGTGGCCGAAGTCAGCGCGTCGTGAACAGGTTTGGTGACCTCCTCGGCGAGGTTCTTCGCCACCCCTGAGGAGGCGGTGAGCGCCTGCGGATCAACGGTGACCGTGCCGGCCATGGTGATTCCCCCGAATCAGATGATGAGTATGTACACGGACAAGCCCGACGGTACTTCGTTCGTGTGGAGTTAAGCATCCATGCGGACATTCAGATGATATGAGCACTATGGGGGTGATGTGGTCCGGCGTCAGCCTTCTGCCGCTCATCGCGAGGCCTGCCGCCCTTACCCGGAGGAGGGGAACGGGCGAAGGTACCTGCCTGACCTCGCCCGAGTCGCGGCCCGGGTTGACCGCAAGGAGGAAAGCGGAGAGCCAGACGACCAGGGCGATGGCGGCGAACAGGGTTGACCCCGATAACCGCCGCCCGCGCCGCCGTCGACGCCAGCCCTGAGCCGCCTCGGGAGGTTTCATAGCCTGGCGCTCCGGCTCATCAGTTCGTCCGGTGGCCCGGTAAGACCCAGGTCTTGCCGGGCACCGCTGTCTTACGCGGTTGGTAGCTTGCGGCCTGCCCCCGGACCGAGGGGTTCGCCGTGTTGGAGAGGAACTGACCGTGGGAGCCAAGACTGGGTTGCTCGTCTATATGGCCCCTGCTTCGTCCGGCCCGCTGCGGCTGCCGGCGGAAGCGGATCCGGAGCGGACGGCGGAGCTGGTCGGCCGCCTCTACCCCGGGTGGGAGGTCACGGAGTCGGCCAGGTGCGAGCTCGGCGACGCGACGTACCCGCCGGACGGGACCGCCTATCTCGGCAGCTTCCCCGGAGTCGACATCGTCTGCGATCAGCACTGGGTGGGTGACCATCCCTCACGGCTGCCGCAGCACCTGATCGATGCGAGCGCGGGACGCCGACTGGTCGTGCACTGGATGCACAGCGTGGTGGACTTCCTGGCCTTCGCGGTCTGGGAGGACGGGCAGCTGGTCCGTTCGCTCAGCCTCTCGCCGGGCAGCGGGGTGATGGAGAACATCGGTGAGCCGCTGCCGTTCGAGGCGCCCTTCTGGGCCGGGGAGCACCCGGTGGATCCGGTGCCGGGATGGCCGGCCAAGGGGCCGTACCCGCTGCCGTTCCATCCTCTCGACCTGGGGGAGGAGGCGCTTCGGTTCTTCTTCGGCTTCGTGCTGGAGGGCATGCCGGAGGCAGAGGACATGGACCCCTACGAGGTGGCTCTCCAAGGCTTCGGTCTCACTGATCCGGACGGGCCGACTCCGGAGGAGAAGAAAGCCGCGATGCGGGCCATCATCAGCCGGATGGGGACACCCCGGATCTTCACGCATGGCCCTGACGGCGCCATGGTCGAAGTTGAAGGCTTGTGATCGGCGTCACTCTGCCTCGAACCCGGGCGGCCCCACCAGGCTGCCCGGGGTTCGCCGCGATTCGGAGCCGTCGGCGTCGAATGGCACGAAAATGCCCCCGAAGCTGTCTGCTTCGAGGGCATCGTGCCTGGTCAGGCGATGTGGCCAGGGCCGGGGTCGAACCGGCGACCTTCCGCTTTTCAGGCGGACGCTCGTACCAACTGAGCTACCTGGCCGTACTGCACCGTCTCTTGCGAGACGAGCGATCCCGACGGGACTTGAACCCGCGACCTCCACCTTGACAGGGTGGCGAGCTAACCAACTGCTCCACGGGACCTTGTGGTGGCGGACCACCAAGGTCTTGAGGCACTGCACTTTACTACGGTACTGCGTGCCCCCAACGGGATTCGAACCCGTGCTACCGCCTTGAAAGGGCGGCGTCCTGGGCCACTAGACGATGAGGGCTTGTGGTCCGTTCGGCTGTTTCCAGCGTTCCCGGGGACGTCGAGAAGCATATGGGATGCGGGGCGGATCGCCAAAACGGGTTTGGGCCGGGTGGGGGTGGGGCGTCCGGAGGGGGCTGCGGCGGTGGGGTCAGGACCAGCCGAGCTCGTCCAGCTCGTGGTCGTCGAAGCCGAAGTGGTGGGCGACCTCGTGGATGACGGTGGTGCGGACCTCCTCGACCACCTGCTCGTGGGTCTCGCAGTGGCGCAGGGTGGGGCCGCGGTAGATCAGGATGCGGTCGGGCAGGACGCCGGCGTACCACTCGCCGCGCTCGGTGAGCGGGGTGCCCTCGTAGAGGCCGAGGAGTTCCGGGTCGGCCGGGTCGGGTTCTTCCTCGACGAAGACCGCGACGTTGTCCATCATCGCCGCGAGCTTCGGGGGGATCTGGTCGAGGGCGTCGGCGACCAGCGACTCGAACTCTTCCCGGGTCATCTCCACCGGATCATTGTCGGGTCTGGGGTGACGGTGTGCCAGGCGGCGGACAGCGGTGTTTGATGGGCCCGTGACGACCTCGGAGGACGCGGTGGACGATCCCGCGGCGGCGACACCGGCGCTCCCGCGTCCGTCGGTGCTGCGGGGGCAGGGCCCGGCCGTGGCGGTGGTCGCGGCGGGCGGGGCGATCGGGGCGCTGGCGCGGTACGCGGCCGGGCTGGGCTGGGGGACCGGACCGTCGGCCTTCCCGTGGACGACGCTGCTGGTCAACGTGGTGGGCTGCGCGGTGATCGGGGTGTTCCTGGTGGTGGTCACCGAGGGGCGTCCGGCGCACCCGCTGCTGCGGCCGTTCTTCGGCACCGGGGTGCTGGGCGGGTTCACCACCTTCTCGACGTACGCCGTGGACGTCCGCCGGCTGCTGGAGGCCGGGCGGCTCGGGCCGGGGCTGGCGTACCTGGGGCTGACCCTGGGGGGCGCGCTCGGCGCGGTGTGGGCGGCCGCGGTGCTGACCCGGCGTGTGATCCACCGCGGCGGTGCCCGGTGAGCCGGCTGGGCGGGCCGGCGCTGCGGCTGACCGTCCTGGTCGGGGAGAGCGACACCTGGCACCACCGGCCGCTGTACAGCGAGATCGTGCACCGGGCGCGGGCGGCCGGGCTGGCCGGGGCGAGCGTGTTCCGGGGGATCGAGGGCTTCGGGGCCTCCTCGCTGGTGCACACGGCGCGGCTGCTGTCGCTGAGCGAGGACCTGCCGGTGGCGGTGGTGATCGTGGACGAGGAGGAGCGGGTGCGGGCGTTCCTGCCGCAGCTGGAGGAACTGGTCACGGAGGGGCTGGTGTTGCTGGACCGCTGCGAGGTGGTCCGGTACGCGGGGCGGGCCGCGGGCCCGGGTGCGGAGGCGGGTCCGGGTGGGGGCGCGGGCCCGGGTGCGGCGGAGTCGGCGGAGTGAACTGGCTGCTGGTGGTGGCGGGCGCGGCGGTCGGCGCCCCGCTGCGGTACCTGACCGACCGGGCGGTGCAGTCCCGGCACGACTCGGTGTTCCCGTGGGGCACCTTCACGGTGAACGTGTTCGGCTGCCTGGTGCTCGGCCTGCTGACCGGGGCGGTGGCGGCCGGCGCGGCCTCCTCGCACGTCCAACTGCTGGTCGGCACGGGCTTCTGCGGGGCGCTGACCACCTACTCGACCTTCTCGTACGAGACGCTGCGGCTGGCCGAGTCCGGCGCCGGGCGGTACGCGGTGGCGAACGTGGCCGGGAGCCTGGCAGCGGGGCTGGGCGCGGTGTACGCGGGGGCGGAGCTGGCCTCGGCGCTCTGGGGCTGAGCGGGCCCCCGGGCGGGCTCGGGGCGGGTTCAGGGTGGGCTCCGGGCGCTTCCCGGACGGGCTACGGGCGGTTCCCGGACGGGCTCCCGAGGGGGCGGCCGCCGAGAACCGCGCCACCCACCCGTGTCCCGCCGCGCCCGGCGCGCGTTGGGCACCGAAAGCGGCCGCGCGCCAGTGGGCGGCCCGGGTGGGGCGATGGAGAGGAAGCTCGGTGGCTTCGGTGCGGGCGGCGGGTTCGGGCGCGGTGGTACGGGCGGCGGCGGTGCTGGCGGTGGCCGGGCTGGGCCTGACCGGGTGCATGTCGGTCGGTCCGGGCGCGGAGGAGAAGCACGGCGTGGCGCCGGTCGGGCAGGCCGGTCCGGCGGGCCGGCCGGGGGCGACGGGCGGCCCCTCGGCGCCGGCCGCCAGCGGGCACCCGGGGGGCGCGTCGGGGCGCCCGGAGCACCAGGGGGGCTTGCAGGCCGAGAACGCGCCGGCCGGGGCGACGAGCGCCACGCCGGGCGAGCTCGCGCCCGGCGCGAACGGCGTGGTGGCCGGGGTGGTCCCGGTGCCGGGGGCGGCCGCTCCCGAGGGCGCGCCGGGCGGCAGCGGTACGTCGGGCGGCGCGAACACCAGCCCCGCGCCCCACCCGGGCGGTGCCTCGACCGGCGGCTCGACGGGCACCGGCGGGACCACCGGCACCGGGGAGGGCCGGTCCGGCGGCGGTTCGGCCGCAACCCCGTCGGCCACCCCGAGCGGCCACCCGTCCGGCACCCCGGACCCGGAGCGCACCACGCCGGCCGCGACCGTCCCGCCGGGCCCGCAGCCCTCGACCGGCAGCTCCGGATCTTCGGCCCCGAGCCCCGCCGCAGGTGCGCATTAGCGGCCTGGCCAGGGCATTTGCCTCCGATCCCGAGGTTCCTCTATGGTGGTAGATCGTTCGTTTGATTCATTTGATTGGCGCCCTATTCCCATCTGGCGCCCTTGGCGCGTTCCGGCGATCCGTGGCTGACCGCATAGAGGCGGTTGTGAAACAGAACCCCGGACTTTGGCGCGTGCCACTTCCGGAAGGTTTTGCATGTCTCTCGTTGACGACGCCCGCTTCGCCATGCCCGCGAACGAGGCTGCCGCCGATGTCACCGATGTCACCGACACCACCGAACTGACCGCCGAGGCCGCGGAGCTCGCCGCCGAGGTCACCGAGACCGCCGACGCCGCCGAGACCGTCGAGGAGGCGGCCGAGGACACCGAGCCCGCGGAGCCGACCATCACCTTCGGCGACCTGGGCCTGCACGACGACGTCGTGCGCGCCCTCGCCAAGCGCGGCGTCACCACCCCGTTCCCGATCCAGGCCGCGACCATCCCGGACGCCCTGGCCGGCAAGGACGTGCTGGGCCGCGGCCGCACCGGCTCCGGCAAGACCCTCAGCTTCGGTCTGCCGCTGCTCACCCGTCTGGCCGACGGCGAGCGCACCCGCGCCAAGCACCCGCGCGGCCTGATCCTGGTCCCGACCCGCGAGCTGGCCATGCAGGTCGCCGACGCCCTGGAGCCCTTCGGCTCGGTGCTCGGCCTGCGCCTCAAGGTCGTCTGCGGCGGTACCTCGATGTCGAACCAGATCTACGCGCTGGAGCGCGGCGTCGACGTCCTGGTCGCCACCCCGGGCCGCCTGCGCGACCTGCTGAACCGCGGCTCGGCCAAGCTGGACGACGTCCAGACCGTCGTGCTCGACGAGGCCGACCAGATGGCCGACATGGGCTTCCTGCCCGAGGTCACCGAGATCCTCGACCAGGTGCCGGCCGGCGGCCAGCGCCTGCTGTTCTCCGCCACCCTGGAGAACGAGATCGACACCCTGGTGAAGCGCTACCTCAAGAACCCGGTCACCCACGAGGTCGACCCGTCGGCCGGTGCCGTCACCACCATGACCCACCACATCCTCGTGGTGAAGCCCAAGGACAAGGCGCCGATCACCAACGCGATCGCCGCCCGCAAGGGCCGGACCATCATCTTCGTCCGCACCCAGATGGGCGCCGACCGCGTTGCCGAGCAGCTGATCGAGGCCGGCGTCAAGGCCGACGCGCTGCACGGCGGCATGACCCAGGGCGCCCGTACCCGCGTCCTCGGCGACTTCAAGGACGGCTACGTCAACGTCGTCGTCGCCACCGACGTCGCCGCCCGCGGCATCCACGTCGACGGCATCGACCTGGTCCTCAACGTGGACCCGGCCGGCGACCACAAGGACTACCTGCACCGCTCGGGCCGCACCGCGCGGGCCGGCCGCTCCGGTGCCGTCGTCACCCTGGTGCTTCCGCACCAGCGCCGCGGCGTCTTCCGCCTGATGGAGGACGCGGGCGTCGACGCCAGCCGCCACATCCTGGACCACGCCTTCGACGCCGAGGTCGCCAAGATCACCGGTGCCCGTTCGCTGACCGAGGTCCAGGCCGAGAGCGCCGCCAACATCGCCGGTGCCGCCGAGCGCGAGCTCGCCGACATGACCCGCCAGCTGGAGCGCGCGCAGCGCCGCGCCACCGAGCTGCGCGAGGAGGCCGACCGCCTGGCCGCCCGTGCGGCGCGCGAGCGGGCCGAGCTGGGCATCGAGGACGAGGCCCCGGCCGCGTCCGCCGAGGCCGGCGAGGAGGCCGCCCCGGCCGCTGCCGAGGCTCCGGCCGCCGCGCCGCAGGTCGAGGAGCGCACCCCGGCGTACCGCGAGGCGCGCAGCGAGCGTCCGGCCTTCGGCCGTGACCGTGACCGCGATGACCGTGGTGGCCGTTCCGGTGGCTTCGGTGACCGCGAGCGCTCGGGTGGCTTCAACCGTGACCGTGACGACCGTGGCGGCCGTTCCGGTGGCTTCAACCGTGACCGCGATGACCGTGGTGGCCGTTCCGGTGGCTTCGGTGACCGCGAGCGTTCCGGTGGCTTCAACCCG